>NZ_JBAFWH010000007.1:0-254696 GCF_043195015.1 Xanthobacter sediminis
TCGGCACGACAGTCCGGCTGCTTCGGCCCGGCTCCGCCTTGCCGCATCGCCGGCCCCCTACTCCAGAGTCCCCCGCATGATCCGCTCGCCGCTCATCACCGTCATGGTCCAGGCCGTCCGCAAGGCCGGCCGCGCCCTCATCCGCGATTTCGGCGAGGTGGAGCAGCTCCAGGTCTCCACCAAGGGCCCGGCGGACTTCGTCTCCGCCGCCGATCGCAAATCGGAAGAGGTGCTGTTCGCCGAGCTGTCGAAGGCGCGCCCCGCCTACGGCTTCCTGATGGAGGAGCGCGGCCGGGTTGAAGGCACGGACGAAGCCAACGAATGGGTGGTGGACCCGCTCGACGGCACCACCAACTTCCTGCACGGCATTCCCATGTTCGCCATCTCGGTGGCGCTGCTGCGCAACGGCGTGCCCATGGCGGGCGTCATATTCAATCCCGCCACCGACGAGCTGTTCGTGGCCGAGTCCGGCCAGGGCGCCTACCTGAACGACCGGCGCCTGCGCGTCGCCGGCCGCCGCAAGCTGGCCGAGTGCGTGGTGTGCTGCGGCCTGCCGCATATGGGCCGCGGCGACCACGAGCAGTTCAACCGTGAGCTCGCCGTAGTGCAGAAGCAGGTCGCGGGCCTGCGCCGCACCGGCTCGGCGGCGCTCGACCTCGCCTGGGTGGCGGCCGGGCGCTTCGACGCCTTCTGGGAACGCAAGCTTGCCTCCTGGGACATGGCGGCCGGGCTGGTGATGGTGCGCGAGGCCGGCGGCTTCGCCTCCGACATGGACGGCGGCGACAAGGCCCTGGAGAAGGGCGACGTGCTCGCCGGCAACGAGCTGATCCACCGCGACCTCCTGCGCCTGCTCAAGAGCGCCTGAGCGGGACGGCCGGCCCCGTCTTGATGCCCGAAGCCCTGGGGCCCGGCTCGACGGGCCCTTGGGAAGGCGGCGCGGCGATGGAACCAGCCTCGCTCCGCTGCGGCCAAGAACCGGAACCGGCGACCCTAAGGCCCTTCCCCCGAAGTCATTTCCTCGCCTCCCTACGAGCGGCAGGGTAGCATCGCGCCCCTCACAGGCGGCAGGCAAGACCGACAATCATCGAGGCGCGATGCGGCCGACGGGCGCGAAGCGGGTAGACAGACGAACGCCCTGCCCCCACCAGCACACCTGCCACGCAGCTCCTTCCCATCCATGGAAGAGCCAGCAGAACCTGGAACTGTTTCCGCTCACCCCAGATCGCGGGAACAGCTATAGACCATTGATACAACGCGTTTCTTCACGCGCACCGGTATCTACTCCGCTTGCAAATGCTCCCCGGCACCGCATCGCACCGGAGCGGAGCGGCGAAACCGATGGGTCGTGGCTTTCACCGCCGCATCCCTCACCGCCGGGCGAACAGCTTCTCCACGTCCTTGAGGGAGAGGGTGACGAAGGTGGGGCGGCCGTGGTTGCACTCGCCGGAATTGGGGGTCGCCTCCATCTCGCGCAGCAGCGCGTTCATCTCCTCGACCCGTAGCCGACGCCCGGCGCGCACGGAGCCGTGGCAGGCCATGGTCGCCGCCACATGCAGCAGGCGCCGCTCCAGCGGCAGCGCGTCGTCCCATTCGGCCGCGTGCTCGGCGAGGTCACGCACGAGCTTCGTCACGTCGGCACCTCGCAGCAAGGCGGGCACCTCGCGCACCAGCACCGCGCCGGGGCCGAAGGGCTCCACCGCCAGGCCCAAAGCGGCGAGATCGGACGCCTTCTCGGCGAGCCGCTCCGCCTCCGCCGGGTCGAGATCCACCACAGCGGGAATGAGCAGGCCCTGGCGGGCGACACCCTCGCGGTCGAGCCCCGCCTTCAGCTTCTCATAGACCAGCCGCTCATGAGCGGCATGCTGGTCCACGAGCACCAGCCCGTCGCGGGTCTGGGCGACGATGTAGGTCTCGTGCAGCTGTGCTCGCGCGGCGCCCAGCGGGCGATCGAGGTCGCCGGGCTCCACCGGTGCCGCGTCGGCCCGCGCATCCGCCGAGGGAGGCGCGATGTCGAAGGCGCCCTGCGCCGGCACGCCGGGCGCATAGGCCCCGCGCGCCGCCTCGGCAACGGCATCCACCCCGGAGGGCGCCTCCGGCGGGCGGGCGGGCGAGGTGCGCCAGTCATAGCCGCCGCGCGGCACGGCCTCCGCCCGCGTCCAGGCGCCGGGCGCGAAGGCGGGGCGCGCCGGGGCGCCGGGCAGCGCGGGGGCCGCCTCCAATTCCGGCGCGCGGGCGAGGGACACCAGGCGGTCGGCGATGGTGCCGGCGGTGCGCGGCACCCGCGCGGCCAGGGCATCGGTGAGGGTGCGCACGATAAGCGCGCGCACGTTGCCGCCGTCGCGGAAGCGCACCTCGGTCTTCGCCGGGTGCACGTTCACGTCCACCTCGCGCGGGTCGAGGGAGAAGAACAGCGCGAGCACCGGGTAGCGGTCCGAGGGCAGCAGATCCGCATAGGCGCCGCGGATGGCGCCCATCAGCAGCTTGTCGCGCACCGGGCGGCCATTCACGAACAGGAACTGGCTGAGGGAATTGGCCTTGGAATAGCTGGGCAGGCCGGCGAGCCCCTCCAGCACCACGCCGCCGCGCTCCCCCTCCACGGGGATGACATTGCGCCCGGTCTCGGCGCCCAGCACGTCGGCGAGGCGCGCGGCGCGCCCCTGCGCATCACGCGCGCGGGCGGGCCACACCTGCGCCGGCTTGTCCTCGGCCACCAGCGTCACCGCCACGTCCGGGCGCGCCAGGGCGAGGCGGCGCACCACATCCACCGCCGCCGCCGTCTCCGCCCGGTCGGATTTCAGGAATTTCAGCCGCGCGGGAGTGGCGAAGAACAGGTCGCTCACCTCCACCCGCGTGCCCTCCCCCAGCGCGGCCGGGCGCGGCGGCGTCACCACCCCGCCGTCCACCCGCACCTCGAAGGCGTGGGGCGCGCCCTTCGGGCGGCTGGCGATGGACAGATGCGCCACCGCGCCGATGGAGGGCAGCGCCTCGCCCCGGAAGCCGAGGGTGGAGATGGCGAGCAGGTCCTCCCCCGCGAGCTTGGAGGTGGCGTGGCGCTCCACGCACAAAGCGAGGTCGTCCGGCCCCATGCCGCTGCCGTCGTCGGTGATGCGCACGAGATCGCGCCCGCCGCCGCGGATGACCACCTCCACCGCGCGGGCTCCAGCATCCATGGCGTTTTCCATGAGCTCCTTCACCACGGCGGCCGGGCGCTCCACCACCTCGCCGGCGGCGATGCGGTCGATCAGCACGGGAGGCAGGCGGCGGATGGTCATGGGCACCGGGCGACTCAGATAAAGGGGAGCGCAGATTGTAGCGCGGATCACGGCGGCGAGCGGGCGGACGCCGGGCGCCGTCCCCGGCTTTACAGTGCCCGCGCGGCGCGAGCATCATCCCGCACGGACCCGCGCCGACACCGGACCTGATGGACGAACCTTCCGAGCAACCGACACCCGACGCCCCGCGCCTCCTGCAGGCCGCGCGGCGCCTGGGCTTGGGGCTCATCGGCCTCGCGCTGCCGCCCACCTGCGTCGTCTGCGGGAAGGTGACGGCGGATGCCGGCGGCCTGTGCGGGGCCTGCTGGGGTGCGCTCGAATTCATCACGCCACCCTTCTGCGCGCGCACCGGCCTGCCCTTCCCCCGCAGCCCCGACGACGAGGCGGGGAGCGCTCCTCCCCATCTTTCCGCCGAGGCCATCGCCCACCCGCCGGCCTTCGACCGCGCCCGCGCGGCGGTGCTCTTCACCCATGGCGGGCGCGACCTGGTGCACTGCCTGAAGTATGCGGACCGGATGGAGGCGGCCGTGCCCATGGCGCGGCTGATGGCGCTCGCCGGGCGCGAACTGATCGCCGAGGCAGACCTCATCGTGCCCGTGCCGCTGCATCCGCTGCGGCTGTGGCGGCGGCGCTTCAACCAGGCTGCCGTTCTGGCGCGCCGCCTCGCGCCTCCCGGTGGCCCGTCAGTGCGCACCGACGTGCTGCGCCGCCGGCGCGCTACCGTCTCGCAGACCCGGCTCGGCCGCCGCGAGCGGCGGGAGAACGTGGCCGATGCCTTCGCCCCGTGCGGCGATGCAGCATCGGAACTGCCGGGGCGGCGCGTGCTGCTGGTGGACGATGTCTACACCACCGGGGCCACCCTCGACGCCTGTGCCCGCGCGCTGCGGCGCGCCGGTGCGGCCGCGCTCACGTTCGCGCGTGTTGTCGACTTCCCCTGAAGCCTTATGATACGTCACTTTCATGACGGCGCTCCCGCCGTCCCACAGGCCCCGAATGTGACGCCCCATGAAGCCGATTGAGATCTACACCAAGAGTTGGTGCCCCTATTGCCATTCCGCCAAGGAATTGCTGCGCCGCAAAGGCTGGACCTTCACCGAGATCGACGTGACCACCGACGCCGAAGGCCAGCAGGAAATGTCGCGGCGTGCCGGCGGGCGCACCACGGTGCCCCAGATATTCATCGGCGACACCCATGTGGGCGGCTGCGACGACCTCTATGCCCTCGACCGCGCCGGCGAGCTCGACCCCCTGGCTGCCTGAGCGCCCCGGCGGCGGCGCCGCGCGCCGCCCCCTTCGGGATGTGATCGGGCCCAGGCGCCGCCCCCCGTGCAAAAAGCGAAGGCTCTCACTATCTTGCATGAGGATGGGGCGTTGCCCCGGCCATGTCCGCACACCAGGCGCGCTGCGGCCCGCCGGATCGCGAAGGCAAGCTGAATGACTTCCCTCGACACCGCCCAAACCCTGCGCGTCGGCCTGGTGCAGTTGCGGACCGGCCGCGATCCCGCCGGCAATCTCGATGCGGCGGCGGCCCTCATCCGCGCGGCGGCGGGGGATGGCGCGCGCTATGTGCAGACGCCCGAGACCACCAACATCATGGAGCTCGACCGCGAGCGCCTGTTCTCGCTGCTCGCGCAGGAGGCGGACGATGCCACCCTCGCCGGCCTCCGGGAGCTGGCGCGCGAGCTCAAGATTCACCTGCACGTGGGCTCTCTCGCCCTCAAGGTTTCCGACACCAAGGCCGTGAACCGCGCCTTCCTCATCGATCCCGAGGGCGAGATTTCCGCCCGCTACGACAAGATCCACATGTTCGACGTGGACCTCGGCAACGGCGAGAGCTATCGCGAATCGAACGCCTACCGCCCCGGCGAGCGGGCGGTGACCGCCGATGTGGACGGCATCCCCGTCGGCCTGTCCATCTGCTACGATCTGCGCTTCCCCGCGCTCTACCGCGCGCTGGCGGAGGCCGGGGCCAAGGTGCTCACCGTGCCGTCCGCCTTCACGCGTCCCACCGGCGAGGCCCACTGGCACGTGCTGCTGCGCGCCCGCGCCATCGAGAACGGCGCCTATGTGCTGGCCGCCGCCCAGGGCGGGCGCCACGAGAACGGGCGCGACACCTACGGTCATTCCCTGGTGGTGGACCCCTGGGGCCGCGTCATCGCCGAGGGCGGCACCGACCCCGGCGTGCTGCTGGCGGAAATCGACCTCAAGGAAGTGGCCTCGGCCCGCGCGCGCATTCCCTCCCTCGCCAACGGCCGCCGCTTCGAGGTGGCCGACAGCCAGCCTTCCGGGCGGCTGCACGTGGTCGGGAGCGCCTCGTGATCCTCTACACGCTGCAGTGCGCCGAGGGACACCGGTTCGAGAGCTGGTTCCCCTCGTCGTCCAGCTATGAGGGCCAGCGCGCGCGCCAGCTTGTGGCCTGCCCCGTGTGCGGCTCCGCCGGCGTGGAGAAGGCCATAATGGCGCCGGCGGTGGCGCGCACCGACAAGATGCCCGCCCCCGCGGCGACCCAGCCGGCGCCCGAGGCGGAGGCGGCCTCCCTCGCCCTGATGTCGGAGCCGGAGACAGCGCTGCGCAACCTCATGCGCAAGGTGCGCGAGCACGTGGTGAACAATTCAGATTACGTGGGCGACGCGTTCGCCGATCTCGCCCGCAAGATGCACGAGGGCGAGGTGGAGCATCGCCCCATCTACGGGGAAGCGACGCGAGAGGAGGTCAAGTCCCTGCGGGAGGACGAGATCGAGGTACTTCCCCTGCCGCTCCTGCCCGATGAACGGAACTGAGGCGCGGCGGCAGAACTCCTACGCCCCAAAAGGCGCGTTCACCCATTTCCCCGGCAAACCGCTTGTCTCGCAAGGCGCTCACGCGCCGCGCAGCCCGTCGCGCCCGACCCCGGATCAGACCGGCGCCGGAGCGGCCTTGCCCGTCGCCACCTTGCCGGAGGCGGATTTCCCCGCCGGGCTCGGCGCCTTCCCTTCGGAAAGGGGCACCTCGTCGTCCACGTCGCCTTCGGTGACGCGCATGCGGTCCATCACCGCCTTCTGCACTTTCTCGAAGGCGCGCACCTCGATCTGGCGCACCCGCTCGCGCGAGACGCCGAACTCGGCTGCGAGGTCCTCCAGGGTCATCGGGTCATCGGAGAGGCGGCGCGCCTCGAAGATGCGGCGCTCACGCTCGTTGAGCACGGACAGGGCGCCGGCGAGGGCCGCACGGCGGTTGTCCAGCTCCTCGCTCTCGGCGAGCTGCTCTTCCTGGTCGAGGCGCTCGTCCACCAGCCAGTCCTGCCACTCCCCGCCCTCGGAATCCTCACGGATGGGGGCGTTGAGGGAAGCATCGCCGCCGAGGCGGCGGTTCATGTCCACCACGTCCTGCTCGCTCACGCCGAGCTTGGTGGCGATCTGCGCCACCTGGTCGGGCCGCAGGTCGCCCTCCTCGAGGGCGGAAATCTGGCTCTTGGCCTTGCGCAGATTGAAGAACAGCTTCTTCTGCGCCGCCGTGGTGCCCATCTTCACGAGGCTCCACGAGCGCAGGATGTATTCCTGGATGGAGGCGCGGATCCACCACATGGCATAGGTGGCGAGGCGGAACCCCTTCTCGGGCTCGAAACGCTTCACCGCCTGCATGAGGCCCACATTGCCTTCCGAGATCACCTCCGAGATGGGCAGGCCATAGCCGCGATAGCCCATGGCGATCTTCGCCACGAGCCGCAGATGGCTCGTCACCAGCTTGTGAGCGGCTTCGCGGTCCCCGTGCTCGCGCCAGCTTTTGGCGAGCATATATTCCTCCTGCGGCTCCAGCATGGGAAACCGGCGGATTTCTTCGAGGTACCGTGTCAGCCCCCCCTCGGCCGAGGGGATGGTCATGGTCTTGGCCTGAGCCATGGAGGTTTCCTCCCGTTCCAGCGACCCCCAAGGCGGGCAGCCGCGCGCGGCCGCGTGTCGCCCGCCGCAACTCTCAACCATACAGAACACATTCGCCGGGGAATAGGTTTCAATCCCTCACGTCGACGCGAGTGCAGTGCGAAATCGACAATGCGTCGCGAAGGGCGGAGAGATCCGCCGGCAGCGGGCTCTCGAACGAGAGGTGCCCGCCGGTCACCGGATGGGCGAAGCCCAGCCGGGCGGCATGTAGCGCCTGGCGGTTAAGGCGCTGCAGCAGCGCCCGCGCCTCCGCGTCGAGCCGCGCCGCCTTGGTGCGGAAACCCAGGCCATAGACCTCATCGCCCAGGAGCGGATGGCCCGCATGCGCCATATGGACGCGGATCTGGTGGGTACGGCCCGTCTCCAGCCGGCATTCCAGCAGGCTCGCCACCGGCGTACCGTCCGCGCCCGCGAAGGTCTCCAGCACCTCCCAGTGGGTGATGGCGTGCCGCCCGCCGGCGCGCACCGCCATCTTCTGGCGGTGGGTGGGATGGCGGTCGAGCGGCGCCTCCACCGTGCCGCGCGGGTCCGGCACGCCCCACACGAAGGCGAGATAGGCCCGCTCCAGCGGGCCGGTGCGGCCATGGTCCGCGAACTGGGCGGCGAGGCCCTGGTGGGCCTTGTCGGATTTCGCGACCACCAGCAGGCCGGAGGTGTCCTTGTCGATGCGGTGGACGATGCCCGGCCGCCGCACCCCGCCGATGCCCGAGAGGCTTTCCCCGCAATGGTGGAGCAGCGCGTTCACAAGCGTGCCCGAGGCATGGCCCGGCGCCGGGTGCACCACGAGGCCCGCCGGCTTGTCGATGACGATGAGGTGCGCGTCCTCGTAGGCCACCGCGAGCGGAATGTCCTCGGCCACCGGCTCGGCCGGCTCGGGCGGCGGCAGCAGCACCGTGAAGATGTCGCCGGCATTGACCCGCCCGGCCGCGTCGCCTACCACACGCCCGCCGCAGCGCACCCGGCCTTCGGCCACGAGGCGCTGGATGCGGGTGCGGCTGAGGTCCGGCGCGAGGCGGGCGAGCACGCGGTCGAGCCGTGCGCCCTGGTCCTCGGCCTCCGCCGCCAGGGTAAGCTCAGGGGCCGGTCCGGCATCGGCGGCTGTGTCGAGCTCAACGTCGAGGATGTCGTCCGCGACGTTCTCGTCCATGATGCGTGCGTCGGTCTTCTTCATTCAACACAGGTCCGCCAAAGGTCGCTCATGTTCCACCGCCCGCCCCCGTCCGACACCCCCGAAGAGGCGCTGACGCCGGAGCAGGAGCGGGTCATCTCCAAGTTCCGGCGCTTCTCCAGCGTGTCCATGCTCATCATGGTGCTGGGCGTGGCCGCGGTGCTGGGTGTCATCAGCTATCGCATGATGCGCGGCAAGCCGCTCGCCACCGGCGAGGTCACCGCCTTGCTGCCGAAGGGCGCGAAGATCACCTCCACCGCCGTTTCCGGCGACGTGGTGCTGGTGGTGCTCGACGTCAACGGCGCCACGGAGCTGCGCACCTTCGACCTGCGCACCCTCTCCCCCGCCGGCCGCCTGCGCTTCGCCGCGGAGCCCTGAGGCATCCGGCACCGGCCTCCCCTCCAGGCAATGCCGCGGAAGGAGAAGGCCGCGCTGCGCTATTGCAGGGAGCCCTCGCCGTCCCCCGGCATGCGGGCCAGCAGCATCTGGGTGATGGCCACCAGCATGTCGGCGCGTGCTTTCAGAGTCTCGGCCTCCAGCAGCGCCTGCTTTTCGAGCGCGCCGTAGGGCGACATGACGCACAGGGTGTTCACCAGCATCTCGGTGCCCGCCTCGCGGATGCCGTCCCAGTCCGCTTCCAGCTTGTTGGCGTCGAGGAAGGCGGCGAGCGCCTCCAGCAGCGCGCTGCGGTCCACCTCCGCCTCGCCGGCCGGCGCGAAGTCCGAGGCGAACGGCGCGGCGTCGATGCGCACCTGCCGGTAGGGGGTCGTGACGTCCAGCTCCTCCACGATCCGATAGCGGCAGATGCCCGTGAGGGTGATGAGATAGCGCCCGTCTCCGGTCTCGCTGAACTCGGTCAGGCGGCCGAGGCAGCCCACCTTGTGCAGCGCGGGGCCGTGCGTGGTGGCGGACGCCGCCTCGTCCGGCTGCACCATGCCGATGAGGCGTGCGCCACCGAGCGCCGCGTCCACCATGGCGAGATAGCGCGGCTCGAAAATGTTGAGCGGCAGTTCCGCCCGCGGCAGCAGCAGGGCGCCGGTGAGCGGAAACACCGGAATCACCGGCGGCAGGTCCGCCGGCGACAGATATGACGTGTTGGAGGCCACGGGGCAGTTTTCCTCGGTGGGCGCCTTCAGGCGAACATGATCGCCGACAGCTTCTTGCGGCCGGAAAGGGTGAGCGGATCGGTCGGGCCCCACGCCTCGAACAGCTGCAGGAGCTGCTTGCGGGCGGCATCCTCGTTCCAGGCGCGATCGCGCTTGACGATGTCGAGCAGGTGGATGAGCGCATCCTCGCGCCGGCCGCGGGCATTCAGCGCCAGGGCAAGCTCGAACCGCGACTGGTGGTCTGTGGGATCGACATCCACCTTGGCCTCAAGCGTCGCGAGGTCGCCCAGGGACGCCGCCTGCTCGGCCAGCTCCACCGCGGCGCGGGCGGCCGAGATGGCGGGGTCTCCGGCCTTGTCGGCGGGCACGGTGGCGAGGGTGGCTTTGGCCTGCTCCAGCGCGCCGGCCTGCACCTGGGTGCGCACGAGGCCGGAAAGGGCCGCAAGATTCGCCGGATCCTCGCCCAGCACCGCGGCGAAGATCTCGGCCGCGCCGGCCAAGTCGTTCTCCGCCAGCGCCGCCTCGGCGGAGGCGAGCACCTCGGCCAGATTGTCGCCTTCGTCGCCACCGGTCAGGCGGTCCACGAAGTCCTTCACCTGCCCTTCCGGCAGGGCGCCCATGAAGCCGTCCACCGGCTGGCCGTTCACGAAGGCATAAACGGTGGGGATGGACTGGATGCCGAGCTTGCCGGGAATGATCGGATGATCATCGATATTCATCTTGGCAAGGCGCACCTTGCCCTTGGCCGCCTTCACCACCTTCTCCAGCAGCGGGCCGAGGCTCTTGCAGGGGCCGCACCAGGGCGCCCAGAAATCCACCAGCACCGGGCGGTGCTTGGACTCCTCCATGACGTCCTTCATGAAGCTCTCGGTGGTGACATCGATGATGTCACCGGCGGGGGCCGCCCCGCCATTGCCCGTGCCCGCTGCCGCGCCGCTGGCGCCCGGCTGATTGAACAGCATGTTCCGGCTCCTCGATCCCTGCCCGCGACCCCGCGGCCACGCCTCGCCCATAGATGGGGCGCGAGCGGCGCGGCGCAATCGCCTCGCCCGCCTTCTAGCCTGTTCCCCGCCCGAGCGTAATCCCAAAGCCTGCCAGCGCCGCCGCGCGGACGGGCGATGCCGCATCGGCCACCCGCATGATAGACTATAGTCGATCAGGATCACCTCTCCAGACGTCGCCTCCTCAGGAGCCGCCCTCATGAGCGAAAAGACCGGCGAAGACCTCCCCTCCCCCGCCGGGGCGGGACCGGCCGTGCCCACCAAGCTGACCACCACCAAGACCCGTTGGGCCGAGGAGCGGCGCTTCATCACCGGCGCCCCCGCGACGCCCGGAAAGGCGCGCCTGCCGCCCGGCCAGCACCTGGTGCAGGACTGGCCGGTGCTCGACCTCGGGGAACAGCCCGAGGTGCCGCTCAAAGCCTTCCGGCTCGATGTCACCGGCGCGGTGGAGGCCCCCGCCTCCTGGGACTGGGAGGCCTTCCTCGCCCTGCCGCAGAGCCGCCTCGTCAGTGACATCCACTGCGTCACCACCTGGTCGCGCTACGACAACGCGTGGGCGGGGGTCTCGACCCGCACCCTCCTCGACCTCGTGCGCCCGAGGCCCGAGGCCCGCGCCGTGATGCTGCGCAGCCACGACGGCTACACCACCAACCTGCTGCTGGAAGACTTCGCCGATGCGCAGGCCCTGGTCGCCCATTCCTGGGAAGGCGCGCCGCTGACACGCCTCCATGGCGGGCCGGCGCGGCTGGTGGTGCCGCACCTTTATTTCTGGAAAAGCGCCAAGTGGCTGCGCAAGATCGAGTTCCTAACCGCCGACCGACCCGGCTTCTGGGAGCGGCGCGGCTACCATATGCGCGGCGAGCCCTGGGCCGAGGAGCGCTATTCGGACGACTAGCCCCCTGGCGCGCCGGCTTCCCGCTGCGCCGGCCCCGGCGCCCAGGGCCGGCGCACGGGTTCGCTCACGCCGTCCGGATCGTCTTCAGGAAGCGCCGCATCTCCGTTTCGAGCTTGGTGGCCTGGTCGGAGAGGGCGGCGGCGGCGGAAAGCACGTGACCGGCTGAATCACCGGTCTCGTCGGCGGTCTGGGCCACCTTGGAGATGTGCGCGCTCACGGTATTGGTGCCGGTGGCGGCCTGATCGACGTTGCGCGCGATCTCGCGTGTCGCGACGCCCTGCTCCTCCACCGCAGCGGAGATGCTGGAGGCGACATCGTTCATCTTGCGGATCTGGCCGCCGACGCTCTCGATGACCTGCACGGCCTGCCTGGTGCTGGTCTGGATGGCGCCGATCTGGCTCTCGATGTCCTCCGTCGCCTTCGCGGTCTGGGTGGCGAGGGCCTTCACCTCGGAGGCGACCACGGCAAAGCCCTTGCCGGCATCTCCGGCGCGGGCCGCCTCGATGGTGGCGTTGAGGGCGAGCAGATTGGTCTGCCCGGCAATGCTGGAGATGAGGCCCACCACATCGCCGATGCGCGACGCCGCCTGGGCGAGGTCCTGCATCACCTTTCCGGTCTTCTCCGCCTCGGTGACCGCCACATCGGACATCTGGGCGGACTGCTGCACCTGACGGCCGATCTCATCCACCGACGAGCCCAGCTCCTCGGCGGAAGACGCCACCATCACCACATTTGTCGAGGCCTGCTCGGCGGCGGCGGCGACGGCGGTGGATTGCTCGGACGTGCGGCGCGCGGCCTCGGCCATGGCGCGGGCGGTGCCGTGCAGCTGGCTGGATGCGGAGGCGACGCCACCGATGATGGCGCCCACCACGCTCTCGAACTCGCCGGCAAGCTTCAGCATGCTCTCGCGGCGCTCCACCTCGGCCCTCTCACGGGCTGCGCCGGCCTCGGCCTCGAGCGCGGCATTGCGGGCCATTTCCTGCTTGAAGACGAGCATCGCCTTCGCCATGCCGCCGATCTCGTCGCGGCGCTGGGTGTTGGGGATGTCGATGGAGAGCTGCCCCCCGGCGAGCGCCTCCATGGCGGACGTGAGACGGGAGATCGGGCGCGTGACCCGGTCGATGACCACGACGAGGCCCACGCCCCCAACGCCCAGCGCCAGCACCAGCAGACCGGCATAGGACAGCAATGTGTACCAGGAATGGGTGGCGATGCCGCCCGCCTCGTCGGCGAGGCTATCCATGGCGGCCAGACCCACGGCAGCCAGGCTTTCCAGGGAAGCGATGGACTTCGAGCGCCACAATTCAGTGTCGATGCTGGGCACCGTGCCCGCGGAGAGCTCCTCGGTCAGCTTCTGACGCAGGCTCGCCATATCACCTGAGAAATAGGCCTGCTCGGCGGCGGCGACAGCGACCTTCAGCGTTTCCGGAATGTCGGAGCCGCTGGACATGGACTGCACTTCGTTCCACGCCGTCTGCACCTTTGCGTTCTGCTCGGCTACAGCGATGCTCTTGGCCGCCGTGAATGCGGTCTTGGTGCGCAGCGCCGCGCTGATGAGGACGGAGGCGTCACCGGCCGCGACGCGCGCGGTGCCTGCGGCGGAGCGCAGCACGATGAAGCGCAGCAGGCTGGGCTCAAGCCCGCGGATCTCGCGCTCGACGGCATCTGTGGTCTGCTCGAGCTGGCTCAGAATGGAGAGGGATTGTGTGATCACGCGGCCGGCAAGCTGAGTGTCACGGGCCTCGACGGGGAGCTGAAGCGCCGCGTCGACCTCGGAGCGCTGCCGATTGATGGCCGAGACCACCGTGCCCAGCCGCTCGGCAGCCGCTTTCGCCACCGGCTGGCCAATCTCATTGAGCTGCGCAAGAGCCTCGCTCAGGCCCTTATCGGCGACGGCGCGACGCTCCATCATCTTGCTGATGACCGGCTGCGCCTTCTCCGCCGGCAGGGGCAGCACCGAGCCTACGTCCGCGCGCTCCACGCGATAGGCGGAATAGGCGCTGAACAGGCTCTGGTCCACACGCACGTAGCTCGCGGCGGCTTCAGCACTCTGGTTCCGGCTGTATGCGGAGATGAGCGAACTGAGGCTGATGGCCGCCAGAATCGCAGCGATAACCGAAAATAGGACGATCAGCGTCGTCTTGATCGAGAAGTTCATGTCTTGCGCCCCCACCCTACTATCGAGGTAGGGCGCGGGGCTGGCCTGGGGCTTGCGACCGACTCACGCGTCGCAAACAGATGAAGCTTTCGCTTCCCGGCTCAGGATCTATTCTTTGAAACGACGGCAACCGCCGCCGAAATTTACAATCCGAAGTTGCCAGAAAGCCGCAGCACCGCCGGGGCTGAACACTTCGGCTCCGGACCCATGGCGACATTGACGTCGCCTCTTCTTCCCCAACGGCATGTGCGACTTCGACGCGAATGAAGCCGCAGACGCGCGCGAAGACGGAGCTGAAGGCAGCCCACTCTTCCGCGCCGGGTCCGAATGGGATGAGCAGCGTGACGCCACGGGCGAAGGCCACGTCGCGACAGGCCTTTGCTTCATACCGCCGACGGCGCCCTGAAGCGCCCGCGCTCAGCCCTGCTTCTCGCCGTTCAGCAGGGCGATGACCTGCACTGCCGCCCGCTCACCCGATTGCCATGCCCCGCTCACCGTGCCCCACAGGGTCTCGTGGGCGTGCTCGCCCGCGAAGACGAGGCGGCCGGCCACCACCTCCAGGAAGGCGCGGCGCATGTTGCCGGCGCCCGGCTGGGCGCACGACATGGAGCCGAGCGCGAACGGTTCCCGTCCCCAGGCCGTGCTGTGCACGCGGCCGATGCGCCGGGCCGCGTCGGCGCCGAACTCGCGGCCGATGGCTTCGGCCAGCACCGCGCGCACGCCCTGCGGCGAGGCGCTTTCAAGCTGCTGTGCGAAGGCGCCGCCCACATCGAGGCTGTAGAGCGCCGTGCCGGCGAGGCGGGTACGCAGCGCGTAGCCCTGGGACCCCTCAATGCGGAAATAGACGGTTTCGTCCGGAAGAAAGCCCGCGGGCGCGCCCGGCCACTCGAAGACGATGTGGTCGAAGCTGCCGAGCGTGACGCGCTCCACCGCCGCCCGCTGCCGGGCCGGAAGCTGGGGAATGCGCAGCTTGCCGGCGGCGATGACGCTGGGCGGCGCCGCCACGATGACATAGCGCGCGACGACGTTGCCCCGGCCGGTGGTGACCACCGCGCGCCGACCGCCCAGCTCCACCGAGCGGGCGGCGGAATCGAGCTGAACCGCCAGCGGCGCCGCGAGGCTCGCGACCAGGGCACCGACGCCCTGGCGGCAGACCTCGGCGCGGCCGCGATCCTCGGCGCGGGCCACGTCCACGGTGGAGATGGCGTCGAGGTTCTTGGCGCGCAGGAAAGGGCCCACCACGAAGCGGGCGGCATCCGACCACGGGCCGAGGTCCGGCACCACGCGGGCCGCCGGCAGGTCGCGCCCGGCATCCCCCGCCGCCACGATGGCCCGCTCCGCCCGGCGCACCGCACCCACGAACTCCTCGTATTCCGGATCCCGCGCCTCCTTGCCGCCGAGATAGAGGCGCCCCGCCTCCGGCGCGGGGGAAAGATCGAAGCCCGCCGCCCGGCCGAGGGTGGGCAGCGGGGTTGCGGCGGGGAAATCGAGCCGGTTCGCCCCGAAATCGAGCGGCACGCCGAACGGCTGGCTATCGGTGAAGGTGCGCCCGCCCACGCGGCGGGAGGCCTCGATGAGGGTGTAGCTCACCCCGGCCTCGGCCAGCTTGCGGGCGGCGGCGATGCCGGCCGCGCCGGCGCCGATGACGACCACGTCCGGCTGGCCGGTCTGCCCGAGGGCGGCGTAGGGCACGCCGGCGAGCACCAGCGCCGCGCCGGCCTTCAGCAGGCGGCGGCGGTCGAGCGGGCGGCCGAGGGCGCGCCGGAACGGATCGGGAGAGAGCGTGGACACGGCGCGCACGCTAGCACGCCGCCCGCCGCCGTGCGAGAGGCCGCGCTCAGCTCTTGCGCTCCGCCACGAAGCGAGCCGCCGCCTTGAGGATGGTGCCGCGCGGGCCGAACGGTGCCAGGGCGTCTTCGGCATCGCGCACCAGCGCGGCGAGCACGACGCGCGCCTCCACGAGGCCCAGCCGGGAAACCAGGGTGCCCTTTCCGGCCGCCTCGTCCTTCCCCACCTTCTTGCCCACCGCGTCGGCCGTGCCCTCCACGTCCAGGATGTCGTCGGCGATCTGGAAGGCAGCGCCGAGGGCGCGGCCATAGGCGGCGAGCGCGGCGCGCTCCCCCTCATCCGCCCCGCCCAGCACCGCCCCGGCCTCGGCCGAGAACAGCAGGAGGGCGCCGGTCTTCATGGCCTGGAGCCGGCGGATCTCCTCTGCCGGCAGAGCAAGCGGTTCGCCGCCGTCGAAGCGGCCTTCGGCGGCGAGGTCCAGCATCTGCCCGCCCACCATGCCGCCGAGCCCCGCGGCGCGGGCGAGCATGCGCACCAGCTCCACCCGCACCCGCGGCTCGGGGTGGGCGTCCTCCCCCGCCAGGAGGTCGAAGGCCAAGGTCAGCAGCCCGTCGCCGGCGAGGATGGCGGTGGCCTCGTCGAACGCCCGGTGGACGGTGGGGCGGCCGCGGCGCAGGTCGTCGTCGTCCATGGCGGGCAGGTCGTCATGGATGAGGGAATAGCAGTGCACGCATTCCACCGCCGCCGCCGCTGTGACCGCCTGGACGGAGGACAGGCCGAACAGGGCCGCGGCCTCGATCACCAGGAACGGGCGCAGCCGCTTGCCGCCGCCGAGCGCCCCGTGGCGCATGGCCGCCAGCAGGCGCACGGGCCGCTCCCCCTCCCCCGGAAGGGCGACATCGGCGAGGGCAGCGGCAAGGCGCGCCTCGGTCACGGCGGCGGCGGCATCGAGGCGGAGGGCGAGGGAGGTGGTCACGGGGAACCTTCGGACAGGACGGGCCGCGCGGCGCCGGTGGGAAACCATGCGCGCCGCCACCCGGTTGACGCATCGACCGGGGTGCCCCAACCAGGGGGCAAGGTCAAGACGCGGGCGGGGGCGCCTGTGGCACCGATGCACCGGCCCGCGCGGGAGGAGGCTCCATGATCCGTTTCCTGGCACAGCTCTGCCTGGCGCTCCTCGCCATCCCGCTGACGCTGTCGGTGCTCTACAATTTCGCGAATCCCGCCTCCACGCTCATGCTCTACCGGCTGGCGACCGGGCAGCGGGTGGAGCGGATCTGGACGCCCATCTCGCAGATGTCGCCCACGCTGGTGCGCACGGTGGTGGCCTCGGAGGACACGCGCTTCTGCAGCCACATCGGCATCGACATCACCGAGATGCGCAACGTGGCGGAGAAGGCGGACGACCTGGAGGACCTGCGCGGCACCTCCACCATCACCATGCAGGTGGTGAAGAACCTGTTCCTGTGGCAACGCCCGGAGGTGCCCCGCAAGCTGCTGGAAATCCCGCTGGCCCTGTGGCTCGACCTCGTCATGAGCAAGCGGCGCATCATGGAAATCTACCTCAACATCGCCGAATGGGGGCCGGATGGCACCTTCGGCGTGGCGGCGGCCTCGCGCGAGGCGTTCGGCCTGTCGCCCGCGCGGGTAGGCGCCGGACAGGCGGCGCTGCTCGCGGTGATGCTGCCCAACCCCCTGCGCCGCAGCGCCGGCAATCCCGGCCCCGGCATGCAGCGCCTCGCAGCCCGGCTGGAGGCGCGCGTGCCGCGCGAGGCGGCGGACATGATCGCCTGCCTCCACCTGCGCGATTGAGCCCCCAAAATGGCGCACGGTGAGGCGGGGAGCTTGATTGTGCCGTCTTTTGTCGCCACATGGGCGCCAAGGAGACTCCGCCCCCGATGCCTGCTGATGCGCCCTCGCCCGACACCTCTGCCGCGGCCCCGTCCCGCCCGCCCATGAGCCCCTTGCTGAAGATCGGCCTGGAGGTCGGTCCGCTGGTGCTGTTCTTCGCCGCCAACGCCTATGGCGGCATCTATGTGGCCACCGGCGCTTTCATGGTGGCGACCTTCGCCGCCCTCGCGGCCATGTGGGTGCTCGCCCGGCGGATCGCGGTGATGCCGCTGGTGTCGGCGGCGGTGGTGCTGGTGTTCGGCACCCTGACCCTGTGGTTGCAGGACGACCACTTCATCAAGCTGAAGCCCACCATGGTGAACGCCGCCTTCGGGCTGCTGCTGCTGGGCGGCCTCGTCGCCAGGAAGCCGCTGCTGCCTTATGTGTTCGACGGCATGGTGAAGCTGACCGACGAGGGCTGGCGGGCGCTCACCATTCGCTGGGGCGTGTTCTTCCTGGTGATGGCGGTGGTGAACGAGGTGGTGTGGCGCAGCTTCTCCACCGATACCTGGGTCGCCTTCAAGACCTTCGGCTACCTGCCGCTCACCCTGGCCTTCGCCATGGCCCAGGCGCCGCTCATGTCGCGTTACGAGCTGAAGGACGGCGCGGAGAGTCTTCCGCGGCAGAATTGACGGCCGGCGGGACCCAAGCCTGTTGACGGGCGTGCCCGCGATCCCCATAAGCCGACCAGAGGGCGTGGAATGCTGACGAAAAAGGGCAAATACGGGCTGAAGGCGGCGGTGCATCTGGCACGCCTGCCGGCGGGCGGCTCCACCCAGGTGGCCGACATCGCCGAGGCCAACAACATCCCCAAGAAGTTCCTGGACGTGATCCTGGGCGAGCTGCGCAATGCCGGCTTCCTGGCCAGCAAGAAGGGCAAGCTCGGCGGCTACCGCCTCGCCAAGCCGGCCGAGGACATCCTGGTGGGCGACATGATCCGCGCCCTGGACGGACCGCTCGCGCCCTTCCCCTGCGCCAGCCGCAACGCCTACGAGCCGTGCGAGGACTGCGACGTGACCACCTGCGAGGTGCGGCTCATGATGGTGCGGGTGCGCGACGCCATCGGCACCGTGCTCGACACCACCACCCTCGCCCAGATGCGCGATCTCTCCCACGAGGCGCTCACATCCTTCGTGGACTACATCTGAGAACATCGGCCCCGGCCTTTGGCCGGCGGCAGGCGGGCTTCGCCCGAATGCCACGCGGCGCTGAAGGCGCCTGAGAAAAGCTCACGGGCCTTAGGCGTGATCCCGCGCGCGCCCGCTACTCACTGCTGGGCGGCCAGAAACCGGCGAAAGCGCACCAGCGCCACCGAGAAGAACAGCATGCCGATGGCGAAAGTGGCGAGGAAGCGGGGCCACACCGTCTCCATGCCCGCCCCCCGATAGAGGATGGCCTGCGCGAACGCCACGAACTGCGTGGAGGGCGAGGCCTGCATGGCCGCCTGCAGCCATTGGGGCATGCTCTCCAGCGGCGTGAAGCCGCCCGACAGCATGTTCATGGGCAGCACAACCAGGAAGAACAGCAGCCCGAACTGGGGCATGGAGCCCGAAAGGGTGCCGAGGAATATGCCCAGCGCCGCCGAGAAGAACAGGTAAAGCGCGGTCCCCGCCAGGAACAGCCCCACCGAGCCGGCGATCTCCATCCCCATCACCCCCTTCAGCACCACCACGATGGAAAAGGCGGTGCCCGCCAGGATGACCGCGCCGTTGGCGAGGATCTTCGCCAGCATGATCTCGGACGGGCGCACCGGCAGCACCAGCAGGTGCTCCAGCGTGCCGTGCTCGCGCTCGCGGATCAGCGCCGCCCCGGCGAGCAGCACCGAGAGCATGGTGACATTGGTGATGAGCCCCATGGTGCCCGTGAACCAGGAGGATTCGAGCCCCTGGTTGAAGGCGACCCTGATCTTCAGCTCCGCCGGCGTCGCCACGTCCCGCCCCGTGCGGGAGACGAAGCGGTTCACCTCCTGCAGGAAAATGCCGGAAATGTCGGTGGCGCCGAGGCCCGCCTGCATGAGCGCGGTGGCATCTATGAGGAGTTGCACCGTGGGCGTTCGGCCCGCCAGCACGTCCGCCTGGAAATCCGGCGGGAAGTTCAGCACGAAGGTGTAGCGGGCGGCGTCCATGCCCTTGTCCACCTCGCCGGGCTGCAGCGAGACCGGCGGCTGGAAGCGCGGCGGCAGCAGTGCGTCGAGGATGGCGTGGGACAGGGCCGAATTGTCCTCGTCCACCACGCCCACGGTGGCGCGGTTGAGGTCGTGCTTCATGCCGTTGGCCTGGATGTAGATGGCCGCCGTGAAGGCATAGAGCACGAGGATCAGCAGCGCCCGGTCCCGCCACAGGCTGATGAGCTCCTTGACGAGGAGCTGCCAGACGTTGCCGGCGCGGGCGGCGAGCCGGGCCTTCAGGCCGCGGGGCGGGGGGGCGTGAACGGGCATCGCCATCTCACGTCTCCTGCTTGCGCAGGATGGTGTGCGCCAGCAACAGCAGCGCCGGCCAGAACGCCGCCGTGACCAGGATGAAGGGCAGGAGCTCCATGAAGCCCAGCCCCTTGGTGAAGGCGCCGACGCTGATGCGCATGAAGTAGGTGGTGGGGAAGAAGGTGCCCACCGCCCAGGCCGCGCCCTCCAGCGTGGCGACCGGCTGGAGCAGGCCCGAGAACTGGGTTGCCGGCATCATGGTGCCAATGGCGGTGCCGAACAGGGCCGCCACCTGGGTGTTGGTCAGGGTGGAGGAGACGAGCCCGATGGCGGTGGTGGCGAGCACATAGACGATCGCCCCCAGCAGCAGCCCCAGGAACGAGCCCTTCAGCGGCACCCCGAACAGGAACAGCGCGAGCCCCACCATGACGAAGAAGTTGAACACCGCCACCACCACGTAGGGCGCCTGCTTGCCCAGCAGGAATTCCAGCTTCGTCACCGGCGTCACATAGAGGTTGGTGATGGAGCCCAGCTCCTTCTCCGTCACCACCCCCAGCGCCGTGAGGATGGCGGGGATGAAGATGAGCATGAGCGCAATCACCGCCGGCACCATGGCGTCCACCGAGCGGAACGACTGGTTGTAGCGGTAGCGCATCTCCAGGCTCGCGGCGGTGGAAAGGGTGCCGCCGGCCGTCTCCGCCGCCTGCTGGAGGAACTGGGTGTGCACCTGTTGCACGTAGCCCTGGATGGTCTCGGCCCGGAACGGCATGGCGCCATCGATGGTGACGAGCACCTCGGTGGGCCGCCCGGCCCGCAGGTCGGCGCCGAAGCTCGGCGGCAGCTCGATGGCGAAGGCGATGTCATTGGCCTTCAGCCGGCGGTCGAGGTCGGCGGGGTCGGTGATGGGCCGCTCGGCCACGAAATAGGTGGAATGGGCGAAGCCATCGACATAGGCGCGGCTCTCGGCGGTCTGGTCGCGGTCGAGCACGGCGAAGCGCAGCTTGTCCACGTCGAGGGTGATGCCGTAGCCGAAGATGATCATGAGGAGGGCGGTGCCGAGCAGCGCGAAGGCGAGGCGCACCGGATCGCGCCGCAGCTCCAGGCTTTCCCGCCAGGCATAGGCGCCGAGCCGGGCCCAGGAGAAGCTCTTGCGCCGCGCGGGCGCGGCGGCCGGTGGCGGCAGGCGGGCGTCGGTCTGCGCCTCGCGGCCGCCCATCTCCATGTAGGCGATGAAGGCCTCCTCCAGGGAGGGCGCCTTCTGCGCCGCCTTCAGCTCCTCCGGGGTACCGGTGGCGATGACGCGGCCCGCGTGCATGAAGGAGATGCGGTCGCACCGCTCCGCCTCGCCCATGAAATGGGTGGAGACGAAGATGGTCACCCCCTCCTCCCGCGAGAGGCGCTGCAGGTGGTCCCAGAAGCCGTCGCGCGCCACCGGGTCCACGCCCGAGGTGGGCTCGTCGAGGATCAGCAGCTCGGGATCGTGCAGGATCGCCACCGCCAGCGACAGGCGCTGGCGCACGCCCAGCGGCAGGCCGTCGGAAAGGGCGTCGAGGTGGTCATCGAGATCGAAATCTGCGGTGAGCCTGGCGATGCGCGCGGCCGCCGCCTCTTTCTCCAGGGAGAACAGGCGCGCGTGCAGCTCCAGGTTCTGCCGCACGGTCAATTCGCCGTAGAGCGAGAAGGCCTGGGACATGTAGCCCACCCGCCGGCGGCTCTCAATGTCGGAGGGGTCCACCGGCACGCCGAACAGCAGCGCCTCGCCCTCGCTCGCGGGCAGGAGGCCCGTGAGCATCTTCATGGTGGTGGACTTGCCGCAGCCGTTGGAGCCGAGGAAGCCGAAGATCTCGCCGCGGCGGATCTTGAAGGTCACGTGGTCCACCGCCACGAAATCCCCGAACCGGCGCGTGAGCCCGCGCGATTCGATGGCGATGGGCGCGTCGTCCGGAATGGGGGCGCTCGGCGTGGCCCCGTCCCCATTGCCGCGCCGGTCCTGCGGCAGGAGCGAGATGAAGGCCCGCTCCAGATTGGGCTGTCCGGTCTTCTCCAGCAGGGTGGCGGGGCTGTCGTCGGCGAGGATGCGGCCGTCGTCCACCATCACCACGCGCTCGAAGCGCGCCGCCTCCTCCATGTCGGAGGTGGCCACCAGCAAGGTGAGGTGCGGCCGGTCGGCACGGATGGTCTCCACGAAATCCCAGAACTGCCGGCGCGAAAGGGGATCGACGCCGGTGGTGGGCTCGTCCAGCACCAGCAGGTCGGGGTCGTGCACCAGGGCGCAGCACAGGCCCAGCTTCTGCTTCATGCCGCCGGAGAGCTTGCGCATGAGCCGCCCGGCGAAAGGCGTGAGGCCGGTGGCCTCCAGCAGCGGGGCCACCCGCGCGCCCTTGGCATCGGCATTCTCGCCGAACAGGCGGGCGAAGAAGGCGATGTTCTCCGCCACCGTGAGGTTGGGGTAGAGATTGCGCCCCAGGCCCTGGGGCATGAAGGCGATGCGCGGCTGCGCGAGATCGCGCGCGCGGCGGGTGGCGAGATCCGCCCCCAGCACCTCCACCCGCCCCTCCTGGATGCGCTTGGCACCGGTGATGAGCCCGAGGAGGGTGGACTTGCCCACCCCGTCCGGCCCCACCAGCGCCACCGAGGCCCCCTCTGTGATGGAGAGGTCGATGCCATCCACGGCGAGGGTCTTGCCATACCGATGGCGGATGCCCGAAAGCCGCAGCGCCGCGGCCGGCGCGCCTGCGGGGTCGCCGCCGGCGGTCACGGCCGGCTCCGCCACGGGGCGAACCTCACTTCGGCACCCCAGCCGGCGCGGGCGCGGCCGGCTTCGCCCCATCGGCCTTTTGAGCGTCTATGGCCACCGGAACGGCCTTGGACGCCTCGGGCTCACGTGGGGAGGCGGCTTCCTGCACCAAATCGGAATCGAGCCAGCTCGGCCACTGGGCGGTGGAATCAAGCCGCACGTAGCCCACCCCGGTCACGCCGGTCTTGGCCTGGGCGATGTACTTCTCCACCAGCGCCTGGGGAATGCGGAGCTTCACGCGGAACATCATGCGGTCGCGCTCGCTCTGGGTCTCCACCTGTTTGGGGGTGAACTGGGCGCGCGCCGAGACGAACGACACATTGGCCGGCACTGCCCGGTCCGGCAGCGGTTCCAGCAGCAGCCGAGCCTCGGTGCCGAGAGCGACGCGACCGGCATCGGCGGCGGGCAGGAAGACGGTCATGTAGACATTGGAGAGGTCGAGCAGGGTCAGCACCTTGCCGCCCGCTGCCAACACCTCGCCGGGCTCGGCGAGGCGGTAGAGCACGCGGCCGAACTTGGGCGCCACCAGCGTGCCGTCCTGCACCAGCCGGGTCAGGCGCTCCACCTCGGCCTCGGCGGCGCGGATGGCGGATTCGCTGGCGGCGAGGCTGCTCTCCGCCGCCGCCAGGGCGGCCTGGGCGGTGAGCTTGGTGGTGCGATACTGGTCCACCTTCTGCTCGGTGGTGAAGCCCTTCTCCACCAGGGTGGTCTGGCGCTCCAGCTCCTTGGTGGCGAGGTCGAGCTCGCCCTTGCGCTGCTCCACCACGTGGGTCGCCGTGTCGCGGGACTTGATGGCCTGCACCTCCTGCGCCTGGGCTGTGCGCAGGGCGGCGGCGGTCTCCGCCACGTCCATGTGGGCCACCACCTGGCCCTCATTCACGAAGTCCCCCTCCTCCACCAGCACGTCGAGCACGCGGCCGGGGGCCTTGGTGGCCACGTCCACCTCGGTGGCCTCGATGCGTCCGTTGCCCGAGGCAAAGCCCGGCGGCAGCGCGCGGGAGCGGGAGGCGAGGTAATAGGCGCCATAGCCGCCGAGGGCGATCACGGCGAGGAACAGGACGATGAACGACAGGGTCCGCTTCATCGACGACATGTCTCCCGGACAGGCGGCGGGGTTCTGGCGCGCCGGGGAGGCGTCGCCGCGATCCGCAGCGGAGGGTTGTCCTCTTCTCCCACACTTCCCGGTGATACCGCAATGCGGCATCACCCGTCCGCGGGGAACCCTCAGGCGGGGTTGTCCAGGTTGAACTGGCGGGCCTGGGCGTCATAGCCGAACAGCTCCGCGTAGCGCCCCCACGAGATGGCGGTGTGCAGCGTCGTCTCCGCGAACTCCTCGGACATGTAGTCCTCGAGCTCTCCGGCGAAGCGCGCGAACGGGGCGCGGTGGGCCGGCCGCTCGTCGAGCACGCGCCTGATGAGGGCCGCGAGCGCCACGTGGGCCAGCATGTGCTCGGCGAACAGGCGCTTGCGATCGTCCACATCGGAGGCGACGAAACGGAACCCCTCCTCGGTCAGGGTCACGTCGCCATTGGCGAGGTCGGCGAAGCGCAGGAGCTGGAGCGCCTCCACCGCCGGAAAGAGCTTGTCCACCTCCATCCGCAGCGTCTCGGCCAGTTCCGGCAGGTCGGCGCGGCCGCCGAAGGGCGAGGCGGCGACCGTCTCCATGAGGCCGGAGAGCACGTTGGTGGAGACGGCGGGCAGGATAAGCCCCATGCCGATGCCCGCCCCGGCATCGCCCGCCGTGATCTTGCGCGGCTCGAGCGGCGACTGGGTCATGCGGCCGTAGATGTCGTCCACCAGCCGGCGGAAGGCGGGATCGGTGCGGTGGCGCGGGTGCGGCAGCTCGATCCGTAGCTCGGTGGCGACCCGGCCGGGATTGGAGGAGAAGATGAGGACGCGGTCGCACATCAGCACCGCCTCCTCGATGTTGTGGGTGACCATGAGGATGGATTCGATGGGCAGGCGCCCCTCGGACCACAGGTCGATGATGTCGGTGCGCAGGGTTTCGGCGGTGAGCACGTCGAGGGCGGAGAAGGGCTCGTCCATCAGCATCAGGCGCGGATGCACCACCAGGGCGCGGGCGAAGCCCACCCGCTGGCGCATGCCGCCCGAGAGCTCCTTGGGATAGGCGTTCTCGAAGCCGTCGAGGCCGATGAGGTCGATGGCCTCCAGCGCGCGGCGGCGCCGCTCGGCCGCGTCCACGGCAAGCGCCTCCAGGCCCAGCTCCACGTTCTGCAGCACCGTGAGCCACGGGAACAGCGCAAAGCTCTGGAACACGATGGAGAGCCCGTCGCACGGGCCCGTCACCGGCTGCCCGCACCAGCGCACGTCGCCGTCGGTGGGCCGCAGCAGGCCGGCGATGATGCGCAGCAGGGTGGACTTGCCCGAGCCGGAACGGCCCAGCAGGCCCACGATCTCCCCGCGCCGGATGTCGAGGGAGACGTCGTCGAGCACCACGAGGTCCGCGTTGTCGCCCTTGTGGTAGATCTGGTGCACGCCCGCGAGGTGGACCAGGGACGAGGGGTCCGCGGCGAGCGCGCCGCCGGCGGTCATGCTGTCGGAGATGCCGTTGGTCATGAGAGCCTCCCCTGCGATCAGTCGAGCCGCGTGCGCCGCGCGGCGAGCACGTACATGGGGCGCCACAGCAGGCGGTTGAATAGAAGCACATAGGCCGACATGACCGCGACGCCGAGCACGATGCGCGGATAGTCGCCCGCCGTGGTGGCGTCCGCGATATAGGAGCCGATGCCCTGCGCTTTCAGCGTGGTGGAGCCCCAGCTCGCCACCTCGGCGACGATGGAGGCGTTCCAGGAGCCGCCGCTGGCGGTGATGGCGCCCGTCACATAATAGGGGAAGATGCCCGGCAGGATCACCTTCCGCCACCAGTTCCAGCCGCCCACGTGGAAGGTGGCGGCGGCCTCCTTCAGGTCGTTGGGGAACACGCTGGCGCCGGCGATCACGTTGAACAGGATGTACCACTGGGTGCCGAGCACCATCAGCGGCGACAGCCAGATATCCGGATCGAGCCCGAACCGGACGATGAGCACCACCGCGAACGGGAACACGATATTGGCCGGGAACGCGGCCAAGAACTGCGCCAGCGGCTGCACCCGCTCCGCCACCCGTGGCCGGAGCCCGATCCACACGCCGATGGGCACCCAGATCAGGCTCGCCAGGGCGATCAGCACCAGCACCCGCACCAGGGTGAGCGAGCCGAGCCAGGCCACATGGGCAAGGTCGCTCCAGGCCAGCTCGGTGGCCACGAACCGCGCGATGGACACCAGCGCATAGGCCGTGACCGCCAGCACGATCGCGATCCAGGCCCAGTCCGCCCAACGGCGGCCGAGAGCAGCGCGGGCCGCCTGCGGCACCGGCGCCTCGAAGCGCTGGCGGGCGGTCCACGCAAGCGCCGCCCCCACCGGGGCGAGCACGATCCGCAGCAGCCGGCCGCGGCGCATGGCATCCAGCAGCCACGACTTGGGCGCGGTGGCGCCCGCCGAAAGCTCCACCCGGAACCGGTCCGCCCAGGCCACCAGCGGCCGGAACAGGATCTGGTCATAGAGCAGGATGACGACCAGCATGGCCCCCACCGCCCAGCCCACGGCGGCCAGGTCGCTCTGCTGGATGGCGAGCGCCACGTAGGAGCCGATGCCCGGCAGGGTGTAGGTGACGTTGCCCACCGAGATGGCCTCCGAGGCCACCACGAAGAACCAGCCGCCCGACATGGACATCATGGCGTTCCACACCAGGCCCGGCATGGCGAACGGCACCTCGAGGCGCCAGAAGCGCTGCCACGACGAGAGATGGAACGCCTGCGAGGCCTCTTCCAGGTCGTGCGGGACGGTCTTCAGCGACTGGTAGAAGCTGAAGGCCATGTTCCAGGCCTGGCTGGTGAAGATGGCGAAGATGGCTGCGAGCTCGACCCCGATCACCTGCCCCGGAAACATCGCCATGAAGCCCACGACGGTGAACGACAGGAAGCCGAGGATGGGCACCGACTGCAGGATGTCGAGGATGGGGATGAGCACCATCTCGGCGCGCCGGCTCTTGGCCGCGAGCGCGCCATAGAGGAGCGTGAAGGCCACCGAGGCCGCCATCGCCGCCAGCATCCGCAAGGTGGTGCGCAGGGCGTACTCAGGCAGCATCTCCGGATCGAGCGAGACCGGATACTGGTCGAGGGCCGAGATGGGCACCAGCGTCTCGCTCCCGCCGTGGGAGATGAGGATGATGACGCCGAAGATCAGGCTGAACGCCAGCCCGTCCCAGAGGTTCGGTGCGTGGCGGGCGACGACTCCGACGGCCGAGGGATGCTGAAAGCGCGTCATGGTGGGGCCGAGGCGTGGGAGGAAGCGGAAAGCCCTGAATGCAGGCGAGCATACGTAGCGCGTGTAACAGACCGAACACAGACACGGCCAAGCACGGACACGAGCAGCCCGCATTCCGGCGGCAACCCGAGGGCCCCTGCATCGCGGGCACCGGCACGTTTGCCCGCCGGATGGGGCCCGAAAGGCATGCGCACCGCACCGTCCCGCCGCGGGAGCCCGCGCGAGAGGGTCGTGCGCGCGGCCGGCCCGGCTGTGGTCCGCAAATTGCGTGTCTCCATGCGGAATTCCCTTTCCGGAAGGCGACCGCGATGGCTTTCACCTTTATCTGTCACACCGATGCCGTGCGCGAGGGGGGCATGGGCCTTTTCCAAGCCGGGCGCAAGAGCGTGATGCTGCTGTGGCCGGCGGGCGGGGCCCTGGCCGCCTATCGCGGCCGCTGCCCGCACGCGGACGTGCCCATGGAGGGGGCGACCTTCAACGGCAAGACCGTCACCTGCCCCCACCACCAGTGGGGGTTCGACGCCGCAAACGGCAAGTGCGTGACGCACCTCGTCCGCAACGCGCTCCACCCCTACCCGGTGCGCATCGAGGGCGACGAGATCCAGGTGGACGTGGGACCGGTGAAGGCGCCGCGCACCCCCGCCTGAGCCGCCTCTCAGGCGGCGGCCTGAAGCCGCGGGCGGATCGCGCGGGCGAACAGCTCGATATCGGCCCGCCGCTTGGCGAAGGCGGGGCTCAGGGGCTTCAGCAGCAGCGCGCGGGGCGAAAGGTCGGCGCCGAGAGCGGCGATCTTCTCCTCCACGTCCGCTACCGTGCCGACAAGGGAATCGGCGATCATCCGGTCGAGGGCGAACCAGGGGGTCCAGCCGGGCGCGGCCTGCTGCGTCACGCTCTGCATGCGCTCCACGAACGGCTTCAGGAAGCCCTTTGCCTCCTCCACCGCCTGCTCGCGCGTGGCGGCCACATGGTAGAAGCGGATGAGGGTGAGGCGCGGGTCCACGCCGGGAGCCGCCTCGCGGTAGAGGCGCAGGCTCTCGCGCACGCCATCGAGGGGAAAGGGCGGCGCCGCCATGGCGCCATAGCCGCGCGCGGCCGCGAGCTGCAGCGCATCCGGCGTCGCGGTGGCGAGGAAGGTGGGGATGGGCGCCTGCACCGGCTTCGGCACCAGTTCCACCCCGTCGAGCGTGAAGAACTCGCCCTTGAAATGCGCGACCGGCTCGTAGAGCAGCTTCTCGATGACGGTGAGCGCCTCCAGCGTCCTCGCGCGGGAGGCCTCCTTGTCCACGTGGAAATGCTTGTTCTGCACCGGAAAGGGCCCGCCCCGCGCCACCCCGAGGTTGAGCCGTCCGCGCGAGAGGATGTCCACGCTCGCCACGTCCTCCGCCACCGTGATGGGATCACGGAACGGCAGCAGCACCGCGGCGGAACCGAGGCGGATGCGGCGCGTCAGCCCGGCAAGGTAGGCGAGGAGCGCAAGGCACGAGGGGCTCGCGGCGCCGGGGTTGAAATGGTGCTCGGCCACCCAGGCTTCCTCGAACCCCAGGTCCTCCGCGAGGCGCACCAGCTCGGCTTGTTCCGCATAGGCGCTGACATAGTCCTGCTGCGGATTTTCATAGGTGCAGAAAAGGCCGAACTGCATGGCAATCTCCCAACACAAAAAGGCGGCGCGGCACCGGGGGGGAACCGGCGGCCGCGCCGCAGATCGGGTGCACATCGCGGGGCAAATGCCCACACGTTATATTTATATGAATATAGCAATGCCGTCAGCGGCATCGTGGTCGCACTTGCGCGCATGGCGGCGCGCGCTTTCCTCGGGCGGCGGAAGCTCCTAATCAGGGGCGTCCCGCTTTGCCCGGAGCTTGCCCATGGCCGAGTATGCGTTTTCCCCCCTGCCCATCCCGACCCTGCCGGTGGCCGGCGAGAACGTGGTCTTTCCCGTCCACCGCATCTATTGCGTCGGCCGCAACTATGCCGACCACGCCATCGAGATGGGGCACGACCCGGACAAGGAACCGCCCTTCTTCTTCCAGAAGAATCCGGACACCCTGGTGCCGAACGGCGCCACCGCCGCCTATCCCAAGGGCACGAACGACCTGCACCACGAGATCGAGCTCGTGGTGGCGCTGAAATCGGGCGGCACCGACATTCCCGCGAGCAGCGCCCTCGACCATGTCTACGGCTATGCGGTGGGCCTCGACCTCACCCGCCGCGACCTGCAGGCGGAGCTGAAGAAGATGGGCCGCTCCTGGGAGCCGGCCAAGGCGTTCGAGGACGCAGCGCCCTGCTCGGCCCTGGTGCCGGCGAGCCGCATCGGCCACCCCGCCTCCGGGCGCATCTTCCTCAACGTGAACGGCACGCTGAAGCAGCAGGGCGACCTCAACCAGATGATCTGGAAGGTGCCGGAGGTGATCGCCACCCTCTCCACCCTGTTCCGCCTCGCGCCCGGCGACCTCATCTTCACCGGCACCCCGGCGGGCGTGGGTCACATCTCGCGCGGGGACCGGCTGGAAGGCGGCGTCGAGGGCGTGGGCACCCTCGACATCCGCTTCGCCTGAGCGGCCTTCAGAAAACGAGCCGGGCGGGGTCCGCCAGCCACACGGCGGCGGCCTCGCGCGTGGCGGCGAGCGCGGCGGCGCCCACCGCCTCGCCCACCGCGGTGTGCAGCCCGGCATAGGGCAGCCCCTCGCCCGTCGCCGGGGCGCTCATCACCACGCAGTCGGTGCCGGTGCCGGAGACCGCCTCGGCAGCGCCGGGGCGCCGGAAATCCGCCTCCAGGATGGCGCGGGTACGCGCCTGCACCACGATGGAGGAGGCCTCCAGCAGGGCCGCGTCTGTCAGCGGCACGTCCACCGCCGCCAGCATGTTCACGGTGCCGGCGGAGAGGCGCGCGGCGGCCTCCGGCGAGAAGCGCGCGCCCACCCGCTCCCCGTTGTTGAGGCCGAGGGTGACGAGGCACGCCGCCGTCACGCCCTCCACCGTGCATTGCGCGACATGATGGTGATCGACGTTGCGGGAGGTGAGCAGCCCCACCGCCGCGCCGAGGCCGGCGGCGGCGAGGCGCGCCGAGAACCATTGGGGCACGTCGAGATCGGCGGTCAGGTCCGCGTTGCGCACCTCCAGCCAGGCCACCGCGCGCGCCGTGACGAAGCCGGGCCGGGTGATGGACCACGACACCATGCGCTGCTCGTGCGCGAAGCGCGCCACCAGCAGCGGCCGCGCCGGCTCCACGGAGAACAGGGAGCACATAGGGGATTTCATCGCGCCGCCTCGGAGCAGGCGAGCGTCCGGAGGGCGTCGGGGCGAAGAGGCGTGCGAAGGCTGGGGAAAATCACGAGAATCCGGTGTGACAAGGAGTGCGCGGGCACCATGCCCGGCCGCCGCCGCCGTGTCCATCGCCCCGCCGCCGGGCTGCGGGAAGCATGCGACAATGGTCGCAGGCGGGCGGTTCCGGTGTGAAATGCGGTTGGCAGATACTGGCCGCCTGCCCTAAGCTATATTTATCTGAATATAATTCAGGACATTCCGATGGCCTTCCGACTGCTCTCAGCCGCTCTTCTTTGCCTTTCCATTGCGCTCCCCTCCATCGCCTCCGCCGAGGAAGCCAAGCCGGCGCCCGTTCCGGCCAAGGTCACCACCACCCAGACCGTCTTCGCCGCCGCCTCCATGTCGGATGCGATGCGCCAGGTGAACGAGATCTGGGTGGCCAAGGGCAATGCGCCCCTGCAGTTCAATTTCGCGGCTTCCTCCACCCTGATCCGGCAGATCGAGCAGGGCGCCCAGGCCGCCGTCTTCATCTCGGCCGACCAGCGCTGGGCCGACTGGGGCATCGAGCGCAACCTGCTCGTGAAGTCCACCCGCGTGTCGCCGCTGGGCAACGACCTCGTGCTCATCGCCCCCAACGACAGCACCGTGAAGGTGGACATCACCAAGACCACCGACCTCGCCGCCCTGCTCGGGGCCAACGGCCGCCTCGCCACCGGCGACCCGGCGCACGTTCCGGTGGGCCTCTACGCCCAGCAGGCCCTGACCTGGATGGGCCAGTGGGATGCCATCGGCCCGCGCCTCGCCCGCGCCGACAGCGTGCGCGCAGCCATGCTGCTGGTGGAACGCGGCGAGGCCCCGCTCGGCATCGTCTACGGCACCGATGCCGCCGTCTCCACCCGCGTGAAGGTGGTGGGCACCTTCCCGGCGGAATCCCACGAGCCCGTCACCTATCCCTTCGTGATCGTGACCGCCCAGGACACCCCCGACGCCCGCGCCGTGCTCGCCTTCCTGGTGGGGCCGGAGGCCATGGAAGTCTACAAGAAGCTCGGCTTCTCAGAGGTCAAGTGAGAGCGGCGACGCAATCCTGATCTGAAGATTTTCCATGGACTTCAGCCTCAGCGCGGAAGAGTGGCAGGCAGTCCGCCTCAGCCTCATGGTGGCCGCCCAGGCGGTCGCCATGGGCCTGCCGCTGGCGATCATGGTATCGCTGCTGCTGCGGTGGCCCGGCCTTCCCGGCCGGACCGCCCTCAACATCTTCGTGCACCTGCCGCTCGTCCTGCCCCCGGTGGTGGTGGGCTGGATGCTGCTGGTGGTGTTCGGCATCCGCGGCCCCATCGGCCAGTTCCTCAACAACTGGTTCGGCATCCGCCTGGTGTTCACCGCCAATGGCGCGGCGCTGGCGTGCGCGGTCATGAGCTTTCCGCTCATGGTGCGGGCGATCCGGCTCTCGCTCGATTCGGTGGACCGCGGGCTCGAGGATGCGGCCAGCACCCTCGGCGCGAGGTCGGTGGACCGCTTCTTCTCGGTCACCCTGCCGCTCATGGCGCCGGGCGTCGTCTCCGGCGCCATCACCGCCTATGCGGCGAGCCTCGGCGAGTTCGGCGCGGTCATCACCTTCGCCTCCAACGTGCCGGGCCAGACCCAGACCCTGCCGCTGGCCATCTTCACCGCCCTGCAGACCCCGGGCGGCGAGGACGCGGCGGCGCGCCTCTCCTTGATTTCGGTGGTGCTCGCCGTGGCCGGCCTGCTCATCGGCGAATGGGTCGGAAAGCGGCTACGCGCATGAGCTTCGACGTCACGGTCAAGCACGACTTTCCCAGCTTCTCCCTGGATGTCTCCTTCAGCGCGCCGACACCGGGCGTGGTGGCCCTGTTCGGCCCCTCAGGCTGCGGCAAGACCACGGTGATGTCCGCCGTGTCGGGCCTGCTCAAGGCCGACACGGCGCGCATCGTCCTCGACGGCGACGTGCTCTCCGACAAGGCGCCGGCGGAGCGCCGCATCGGCGTCGTCTTCCAGGACGGACGGCTGTTCCCCCACATGTCCGTGGGGAGCAACCTGCGCTACGGCATGCGCCGCGCCCCCGAGGGGCCGGTGAAGTTCGACGAGACGGTGGAGCTGCTCGGCATCGGCCACCTGCTCGACCGGCGGCCGGGCCGGCTCTCCGGCGGCGAGCGCCAGCGCGTGGCCATCGGCCGCGCCCTGCTCAGCCAGCCGCGCCTGCTGCTGATGGACGAGCCCATGGCGGCGCTCGACGCCTCGCGCAAGCAGGAGATCATGCCCTTCCTCGCGCGCCTGCACGACGAGATGCACATCCCCATCATGATCGTCACCCACTCCATCGAGGAGGTGGCGCGGCTGGCGGATACGCTGGTGCTCATGTCCAAGGGGCATGTGGAGGCCGCGGGCCCCGTGGGCGAGGTGCTCGCGCGCGCCGACCTTCCCTTCTCCACCGGCACCAACGCCGGCGCGGTGCTCTCCGCCCGGATCGGCCGGCACGACGGCGCGCGCTGGCTCACGGAGCTCGACGCGGGCGGCGTGAAGATCCTGGTGCCGATCATGGAACGGTCGCCCGGCACGCCCGTGCGGGTGCGCATTCCGGCGAGCGAGGTGGCGCTGGCGCTGGAGGAGCCCCAGGCCATCAGCACCAACAACGTCATCGCCGGCACGGTGCGCAACGTGCGCGAGACCGAGGACAAGACCATGGCGCTGGTGGAGGTCGCGGTGGGCAACACCCTGTTCCTCTCCCAGCTCACCCCCGATTCCCGGCACGATCTCGACATCCAGCCCGGCAAGCCGGTGCTGGCGCTGTTCAAGTCCATCGGCGTGCAGGTACTCTGAGGCAAAACCAGCCCAAGCGGTGGAGCTGGCGTACGGAGCTGCGCCGAAAACATGTGCCTGGAGCATGTTCGACACACCTATGCTTGCCGAACATGCTCCAGGCACGCCCACGACAGCAACGCATCCGCCCCGCAGGCACCGCGAAATCTTCTCCCCCCGTCCGAGGGAGCGGGCGCAAAGTGCCGCGCTCCGGCCGCGACCTGCTCCCACAGCGACGTTACACGCACCTGCCGCAAGCCCCACCGTCGCCGCGCCGAAGAGGGCGACGTGGCATCGCGTGCCGCGTCCGGCTCTGGCACGCGCCTGCCCGGCGGGGTATTGGGCATTGCGGGCCCGATCGCGGCACGCGCGCCGGAGGGCGGCAGGAGGGGCGACAGGAAAAGACCATGGCGGCATCCAGGAAAGCCAAGGGCGAGGCCCCATCCCGCGCGGCGGAGCCCGAGACCCGCCCGGAGACGGACTGGGCCCTGTTCGAGCGGCCGGGCTTCCTCGCCCGGCGCGTGCACCAGATCCATGTGAGCCTGTTCGCCGAGCTGTGCGCGCCCTTCGCCGTCACCCCGGTGCAATATTCCCTGCTCTCGGCCCTCGCCGGGCGCGAGGAGGCGGACCAGACCACCCTCTCGCGCCTCGTCGCCCTCGATCGCACCACCACCACCGGCGCGCTGAAGCGGCTGGAAGCGCGCGGCCTCGTGCGGCGCTCCACCTCCGCCACCGACCGGCGCTCCCAGAGCTGCTCGCTCACCGCCGAGGGCCGCGCCCTGCTGGAGCAGATGGAGGGCGCCGCCCGCCAGGCCCACGCCGCCACGGTGGAGATGCTGAGCCCGCAGGAGAAGGCCGCGCTCATCGGCGCCATGAAGAAGATCGTGGAGGCGCACGCCGCCCGCCGGTCGAAATTCGACCTCGGCTGAGGCCATCGGCCGAGGTCCTCGACCGGCGCCAGGAGGGTTCGCTCCAGCCCGCGCTCAGAACGCCGCGGCCTGCCCGTCCCGGCGCGGATCGCTCACCGCCGCATAGCCCTCCGCCCGCGGATCACCCATGCGCCAGATGAACTGGCCGGCGCCGAAATCGTGATAGGGGTCGGCGTTCACCGTCAGCCGGTGGCCGCGCGCGGCCAAGGCGGCGCGGGTCGCTTCCGGCATGGCCGCCTCGATATCGAGGGCGAGGCCCGCGTTGAAGCGCCAGCGCGGCGCATCGCAGGCGGCCTGCGGGTTCTGGCCGAAATCGAGCATGCGCACCAGGGTCTGCACATGGCCCTGGGGCTGCATGTTGGCGCCCACCACCCCGAAGCTCATCACCGGCGCGCCGTCGCGGGTTAGGAAGGCGGGAATGATGGTGTGGAACGGGCGCTTGCGCGGGCCCACCACGTTCGGGCTCTCAGGATCGAGCGAGAAGCCGTGGCCCCGGTTCTGGAGCGAGAGGCCCCATTCCGGCAGCACCACGCCCGAGCCGAAGCCGTTGAAATTGCTCTGGATGAAACTCACCATCATGCCCGAGGCGTCGGCCGCCGTGAGATAGATGGTGCCGCCCTTCACCGGATTGCCCGGCGCGAACGGCTGGGCGCGCCCCATGTCGATGAGGCCGGCGCGCGCTTCGAGATAGGCGGGATCGAGCAGCGCCTCGGCGGAGACGCGCATGTGCGCGGGGTCGGCCACCTGGTGATAGACATCGGCGAAGGCGAGCTTGACCGCCTCGATCATCAGGTGGTGCACGTCCGGTCCGTCGGGATCGAGCGCGCCCAGGTCGAAGCGGGAGAGGATGCCGAGCGCCATCAGCGCGGTAAGGCCCTGCCCGCTCGGTGGAATCTCGTGCAGCGTGTAGCCCCGGTAGGACTGCGCGACGGGCTCCACCCATTCGGGCGCGTAACCGGCCAGGTCGGTGGCGTCGAGGGCGGCGCCGGCCGCTTTCGCCCGCTCAGCCAGCGCGGCTGCGATCCTGCCGCGGTAGAGGGCCTCGCCCCTGGTTTCGGCGATGGCCCGCAGGGCGCGCGCGGCACCGGGCATGCGGAACAGCTCGCCCGCGCGCGGGGCGCGGCCGCGGGGCAGGAAGGCCTGTGTGAAGCCGTCCTGGCGCGCGAGGTCCGGCAAGGCGGCGGCCATCTCCCACTTCACGGCATCCACCGGCGGCACCGCATAGCCCCGCTCGGCGATCTCGATGGCGGGCGCCAGGAGATCGCCGAACGCAAGGCGGCCGAAGCGCTCCGAAAGGGCGGCCCAGCCGCCCACCGCGCCGGGCACGGTCACCGCGTCCCAGCCGCGCTGGGGCGGGCGCTTCGCCTCCGCGCCGTAGCGGGCGCGGAAATAGTCGAGGCTCCAGCCCGCCGGCGCCCGGCCCGAGGCGTTGAGCCCATGCAGGCGCCCGCCGTCCCACAGGATGCAGAAGGCATCGGACCCGAGGCCGTTGTTGCAAGGCTCCAGCACCGTCATGGCGGCGGCGCAGGCGATGGCCGCATCCACCGCGTTGCCGCCCTTCCACATCATGGAGAGCCCCACCTGGGCCGCCAGCGGATGGGAGGTGGAAACAGCGTTCCTGCCGAACACGGGCAGGCGGCGCGAGGGATAGCCGGCGGTCCAGTCGAAGTGCGTCATCTCGGCTCCGGAGCGAAAGGGCGGAAGGGGTTCAGGGCCGCCGCGCGCGAGGCGCGGCCTTGACGGGCGCGACCGGCGAGGGCCCGCGCGGGGCGGTGAGATAGGAGAGCACCACCTCCACCACCTCCGCCCGGCGCCGCGCGAGCCAGGCGGCATCTCCCAGGTCGAAGCCGAGCAAAGCGGAGAGCGTGTCGCGCTGCGCCACATGGGTGATGGAGAGCGAGAGGATGGTGATGTAGAGCCCCGCCGCGTCCGGCGCCGCGGTGAAGACGCCGGCGGCGCGCCCACGCGCCAGGAGGCCGCCGATGGCATCGAGCAGCGGGCGCACGGAGGCGCCGAGCCCGGGCAATTGCCGGGCGAAGGCCGCCCCGGCCATGTTCTCGTTGCGGATGATGGCGACGAAATCCGGCGTGTCGCGCAGATAGTCGAAGGTGAATTCCACAAGCCGCCGCACGCCCTCCAGCGGCGGCAGGGCGGCGAGGTCCAGCCCCTGCTCCAGCGCGCGCAGGTGCGCGTAGGTGGCCTCCAGCACCGCGCGGTAGAGCCCCTCCTTGTCGCCGAAATAGCGGTAGATCATCTGCACGTTGGTCTCGGCCGCACCAGCGATGCGCTCCACCCGCGCCCCCGCGAAGCCCTCTCGCGCGAACGCCTCGCGGGCGGCATCGAGGATGCGAGCGCGGGTCGCGGCGGCGTCACGCGGGCGGGCGGGACGACGCGCCACGCGCGGCGCGGGTTCCGCCGGCGCGGCGGGAGAAAGAGAAGGCTCGCGGGTCTTGGGCAGCGTCGCCTCCGCTGGCGGATCGTGAACGGCTCTCGACATATATGCAAAAATTTACTTACATGTCACGCGGCACCGGCGCGCCTTGCTCCGGTGCCGATGGCCCGCCCTGACGGCGGTCCGCCCCTCCGCCTCCAGCTCCGGGATCACGCCATGTCCGGCACGCCCACCGCCGATCGCACCCCCCTCCCCTCCGCCTCGCCCACCGGGGCGGAGGCGGCCGGCGCCTTCGTGCCGGGCCCGCGCGTGCAGGTGCCGGGAACGGCGGGCGGGCCGCTGGCCGGGCTCTCCTTCGCGGTGAAGGATGTGCTCGACGTCGCCGGCACGGTCACCGGCAACGGCCATCCAGAATGGGCGCGCACCCATGCGCCCGCCGCGGCCCACGCGGCGGCCGTGGCGCGGCTGCTGGAGGCGGGCGCGAGCGTGGCAGGCAAGACCATATCCGATGAGCTGGCCTACTCCCTCACCGGGGAGAACGTGCATTACGGCACCCCGCTCAACAGCGCGGCGCCGGACCGCGTGCCCGGCGGCTCGTCCAGCGGCTCGGCGGCGGCGGTGGCGGCGGGGCTCGTGGATTTCGCTTTGGGCTCCGATTGCGGCGGCTCGGTGCGCGTGCCCGCGAGCTATTGCGGCATCCTGGGCATGCGGCCCACCCACGGCCGCGTGCCGGCGCAGGGCATCGCCCCCTTCGCCCCCAGCTTCGATTGCGTGGGCTGGTTCGCGCGGGATCCCCGCGTGTTCTCGGCCGTTGGCCGGGTGCTGCTGGGGGAAGGCGGGCCCGAGGCCATGCCCTCCCGCCTGCTGATCGCCACCGATGCGTTCACTTTGCTGTCCGAGGACGTGCGCGCGGCCCTCGCCCCGCCGGTGCGGCGGGTGGAGGCGATGGTGGCGCCGGCCGAGGGCGTCACGCTGGCGCCAGAAGGACTTTCCGCATGGTCGGCCGCCTTCCGCGCGCTCCAGGCGGCGGAGATCTGGCAGAGCGTCGGCGCCTGGGTGAAGGCCACGCGGCCCGCGTTCGGCCCCGGCGTGCGGGAGCGCTTCGCGGCGGCAGAGGCGCTCGACCCCGCCGAAGTGACGGCGGCGCGCCCGGTGCGCGCCGCGGTGCGGGCGCGCACGGAAGCGCTGCTGCCCGAAGGCACGGTGCTGCTGCTGCCCACCACGCCCCGCATCGCCCCGCTGAGGGGATCCGCGGCGGCGGACACCGAGGTGGCCTACCGCCACCTCGCCATGAACCTCCTGTGCCCCGCAGGCCTCGCCGGCCTGCCGCAGGTGTCGCTGCCGCTGGCGCGGGTGGAGGGCGCACCCATCGGACTCTCCCTGGTGGGGCGGCGGGGCAGCGATCTCGCCCTCCTCGCGCTCGCCACCGCCGTCTGCGCCGGTTGACGCTGTCGGGGCGGAAGGCGGCCGTGCCGCTCTGCTGGGCCGCGCGGCAGGTGAGCGAAGGACCGCGGGCATAGCGCGGGGGCGTAAAAAGCACCCACCCGCCCGATGCGCGCGGCAGCCTTCGAGCGCGGGTGCGCGGAAGGCGGTCGCCGACGGCTTCCGAGGGTGGCGGCCCCACCTGGGCGCCCGGCTCAGGCCCCAGCCAGGCCGGTTGACGCTGTCGGAGCGGAAGGCGACGGTGCCGCTCCGCTGGGCCGCGCGGCAGGTGAGCGAAGGACCGCGGGCATAGCGCGGGGGCGTAAAAAGCACCCACCCGCCCGATGCGCGCGGCAGCCTCCGAGCGCGGGGACGCGGAAGGCGGTCGCCGACGGCTTCCGAGGGTGGCGGCCCCACCTGGACGCCCGGCTCACGCTCCAGCCGACGCCCGCAGGGCGCGCCCCCGGCCACCGGAATAAAGACGTCGGCGCGGCCCGCGGACGAGGACCCGGCGCCGGATCAACGCATGCCGCGGGTACCGGCCGTGCACGTGCGAGAGCCGCGGCACATAACGTTCAGGCAGGCGCACCCGAAGGCGGCCGCCCCGCCTGCCTCCCGCAGGAACGTCCCGGCCGATGATACGCCAGCGTGCGCCCAGCGTCCGGGCGCGCCTGACGACGGGGCGCTCTTGGACCGGCGTGGGGTCGAGACCGAACGAGCGGGCGCCCGGCGGCCGTGCCACGGAACCACGCCGGGAAGCGCCCTCAGAAAGGCCGCCGGAGGCGCCTCCCGAAGGCGTCTCCTGGCGGCGGCGCGCTCAGCGCTCGGCGGAGGGATCGCCCTCGATATCCTCCTCCGGCGTCTGCCGGGTCACGGAAACCGGGTCGCTGCCGGGGAAGGTCTCCTCCAGCGCCTCGTCGAGGCGCGCGTCCACGGCGGCGGCTTCCGCCTCCGCGCTCTCGGCCGCGCGCAGGGTGAGGATCTGCGTGAGCAGCCGGTCGCGCCAATGGGCCAGCTCGGTCATGGAGCGGCCTTCGGCCTCCGCCTTCACGCCGTCCACCAGCGTCTTCTGCAGCTCGGGAGTCATGTCCGGCGTGCCGAGATCGGCCCACCAGGTCTCCACCGCCGGCAGCAGGTGCTCCATGAAGTGGGCGAGGCCGCCCTGGCCGCCGCCGAGGTTGAAGGTCATGTGCGGGCCCATGAGCGCCCAGCGCAGGCCCGGCCCCTCGCTCACCGCCGCGTCCACGTCCGCCACCGAGGCGACGCCCTCCTGGACCAGATAGATGGCCTCGCGCCACAGGGCGGCCTGGAGGCGGTTCGCCACGTGGCCGGTGACTTCCTTGCGGATCTCGATGGGCCGCTTGCCGATGGCCTTGTAGAAGGCCATGGCGGCGTCGATGGCGGCGCGGCTCGCCTTCTGGCCGCCCACCACTTCCACCAGCGGAATGAGATGGGGCGGATTGAACGGGTGGCCGATGACGCAGCGGTCCGGGAAGCGGCAACCCTCGGACATGCGCGTGACCAGCAGGCCGGAGGAAGAGGAGGCGATCACCACCTCGCGCGGCAGCACGGCGTCGATCAGCGGCAGCAGCTTCTGCTTCACCTCGTAGCGCTCTGGCGCGTTCTCCTGCACGAAGTCCACGCCCGCCACGGCCTTCACCGGGTCGGGCTCGAAGCGCCAGGCCTTCGGGTCGCCCTTGGTGGCGCCGAGGGCGCGCAGCACCGGCCACGCGCCCTCGATGAGATGCTGGGTGTGCGCCTGCGCGCCGGGGGCGGGATCGCTCACCACCACGTCGAGCCCATGGGCCAGGAAATGCGCCGCCCAGCTCGCGCCGATGGTGCCGGCGCCGATGACGGCGACGCGGCGGACGGGATGATGGGAGGTTTCGGCCATGGCTACGCTCCTTCAGGCGAATGGAACCTGGGCCGGGGTCTACGCCAGCTTCGTCCCCGCGTCGATGGCCCGGAGGCACCGCCACCTGTGCAAAGGCGGCGGCGTTCGCAGCGCGTTTGCTCGGAGGGGCGCAAAGCCGCCTCCCTGCACGGCGCTTTTGCCATTCGAGCTTTACGACGACCCGCCCCTTGGCGCGTGCCGAACGGAAAGACCGGATCCACCACGGGCCGGATCGCCCCCGGCTTCAAGAGCGCCGCGATCTTGCCCCTGCAGCATGCCGTCCGGACGCATGAAACGAGATGAAGACGCGTTCACGCGCGATCCTCGCGATAGCGCTCCGCCGGGTGCTCCTGCCCGAAGCCCGGCAGCATGGCCAGCCGTGCGGCCTGGTAGGCCTCCCATTGCCCGGCATCGGGAAGCGGGGGGATCGTCACCGCCTCGCGACGGTCGAAGCCCACCAGGGCGGCGTCCACCAGCTCGCCCACCGCCATCACCCCGGAAATCGCGTTGATGTCGATGCTGGCGCGCTCCCAGATTTCGGTGCGCGTCGCCGCCGGCAGAACCGCCTGGACATAGACGCCCTTGGGACCAAGCTCCAGGCTGAGCCCCTGGGACAGGGCCAGGACGAACGCCTTGGTGGCGCCGTAGACCGCCATGCCGAACTCCGGCGCCAGCCCGACGACCGAGCTGATATTGACGATGGCGCCCGCCCCGGCCCGGACCAGCCGAGGCGCGACGGCGCTGGCAAGGCGCGCCACGGCCGTGGTGTTGAGGGCCACCAGCCGCGCGACAGCATCGGACGGCTGGTCGACGAACGCCCCGCTCAGGGCCGCGCCGGCATTGTTGACGAGAATGCCGATCCGGCTGTCTTCCCGCAGGCGTGCCTCCACCGCCGCCAGGTCTTCGGGCGCTGTGAGGTCGGCGGGCAGGATGTCGACGGAAACGCGCGCCTCCGCACGCAGCCGCTCCGCCAGCGCCTCCATTCGCGCGAGGTCGCGGGCGACCAGCACGAGATCGTGGCCCCGGCGCGCGAAGCGCCCGGCATAGGTCGCGCCGATACCCGAGGACGCTCCGGTGATGAGAATGGAGGGAAGGGCTGCCATGGCATTGCTCCTGCGAAACGGCGGCCATATATTCATGACGATCATCATGATAACGTGCCAAACATGACAGCCATCATCTATTTGTCAATGACCTTCCCGTGGGGGCTGAAATGAGAGTGAGTCGCGATCAGATGGCGCAGAACCGCCTTCGCATTCTCGATGCGGCGGCCCGCCTCTTTCGAGAAAAGGGGTTCGATGCCGTCGGCGTAGCGGAGGTCATGAAGGCCGCAGGCCTCACCCATGGCGGCTTTTACGGCCATTTCGCCTCAAAGGACGACCTCATCGCCCAGACCCTCGCCCATGCCTTCGCCGCCACCGCCGGCCAAAGCGGCGGAGAGAGCGGCGACAAGGCCGCAGGAAAGAGCGCGGACCTTACCGCCTTCATGGACGGCTATCTTTCGCCGGGGCATCGCGACCATCCGGACCGGGGCTGCCCGATGGCGTGCCTCGCCGCCGAAACCCGCCACCAGACGCCATCGGCGCGCGCGGCCATGACGGCGGGCCTGCGCGCGCAGATCGATCGCATCAGCGCGGCGCTGCCGGCGGGCGATGCCGCGGAACGGCGGCGCGCCGCCATGGGGAGCTGGGCGGCCATGGTGGGCGCCGTGATCCTCGCGCGGGCCGTGGACGATCCCGCGTTTTCCACCGAGTTGCTCGAAGAAACCCGCGCCTGGATCGATGCCCGCACCGGCGCGGGCCCGGACGGCACCTGACCGGCCGTTTGCGGGATCGGGTCAGGATCAGCCCGCGCGCCCCTGCGGCCGCGTCTCCTCCGCGGGGCGGCCGACCAATTCAGCTGGCGCTAAGGTCGACATTCCCTAGCGGCACGTCGCGCACCCTCCGGCCGGTCGCCGCGAACACGGCATTCAGCACGGCGGGGGCCGCCACGGCGATGGTGGGCTCGCCCACCCCGCCCCAGAAGCCGCCGGAGGGCATGGCGATCACCTCCACATCGGGCATCTCGTCGAGGCGCATCACGTTGTAGGTGTCGAAGTTCGACTGCTCGATGCGCCCGTCCTTCACCGTGCATGCGCCATAGAGCAGAGCCGAAAGCCCATAGGCGAACGATCCCGCCACCTGCGCCTCCACCTGCTGCGGGTTCACCACGTGGCCGGGATCGGTGGCGGCGACGATGCGGTGGATCTTCAGCTTGCCGGCGGTGACGGATACTTCCGCCGCCGCCGCCACATAGCTGCCGAAGCCCATGACCTGGGCAAGGCCGCGCGCCCGGCCATCAGCCGGCCTCGTGGTTTCCCAGCCGATGCCCCTGGCCGCCGCCTCCAATACGGCAAGGTGCCTGGGGTGCTTCGCCATCAGCCGGCGGCGGAAGGCGAGCGGGTCCTGCCCCGCGGCATGGGCCAGCTCGTCGATGAAGCACTCCAGATAGAGCGCGTTCTGGTTGAGGTTGACGCCGCGCCATGCGCCGGGGCGGATGTGCGGGTTGCGCATGGCGTAGTCGATCAGAAGGTTGGGCACGGTGTAGCCGATGGCCATCTCGGCGCCGCCCGGCACCAGCCCCTGGAAGACGAAGGGATCGCCCTTCTCGGTCATGGCCGAGGGAAAGGCATAGATGGCGATGGACTGTCCGCAGATGCGCATGTGCAGCGCCTCCAGGTCGCCGCCCGCATCGAGCACCCCGCGCAGGCGGCACTGGGTGACCGGATGGAAGCGGCCTTGCGCCATGTCCTCCTCGCGGGTCCACATCATCTTCACCGGCGTGCCCGGCACCTGCCGGGCGATCAGTGTCGCCATGCGCAGATAGTCGGTCTGCAGGCGCCGGCCGAAGCTGCCGCCGATGCGCATGACGTGGATTTCACACGCCTCCGGCGGAAGGCCCGCCGTGGCGGCGACGGTGCTGAGGGCGGCTTCGGCCACCTGGGTGGGCCCCCAGACATCGCAGCGCTCCGGCGTCCAGCGCACGGTGGCGCACAGCACCTCCATGGGGGCGTGGTTCTGGTAGGGGAAGCTGTAGTCCGCCTCGATGACGCGGTTCGCCGCGGCCAGCACGCCCCTGGCATCGCCCGCCGCATTGCCGACATAGGGCGTTTCGGCGGTGAGCCCCTCGCGCAGCATCGCCGCGATGGTGTCGCTGGAGACGTGGGCATTGGGCCCCTCGTCCCATTCGATCGGCAGAGCTTCCAGCGCGGTCCGGGCCCGCCAGAAGGTATCGGCCACCACCGCCACCGTCTCGCCGTCCACCCGCAGCACATGCTTCACGCCGCGCATGCCGGCGATCGCGGCGGCGTCGAAGCTCCTGAGCTTGCCGCCATGGACGGGGCAAGCCCTCGGCACCGCCACCAGCATGCCGGGCATTGTGTAATCGATGCCGTAGACCAGCGAGCCGTCGAGCTTGTCCCGCGTGTCGATGCGCTTCAGCGGCCGGCCGGCGATGGTCCAGTTGCGGGGGTCCTTGAGCGTGACGTCGGTGGGCGGAGAGAGCCGGGCCGCGGCGACGGCGACGGCGCCATAGGTGGTGGAACGCCCGCTTACCGGGTGGGTGATGACGCCTTTCGAGACGACGCACGCCTCGGCCTTCACCCCCCAGCCCCCGGCGGCCGCCTCGACCAGCATGGCACGGGCCGCCGCGCCGCCCTGGCGCACATAGTCGTTGGAGCCACGGATGGCGCGCGAGCCGCCGGTGGAAAGATCGCGCCACACCCGGCCGCGCCGCCGGTTCTCGCCGGGATTGACCAGCTCGAACCGCACCTTGTCCCAGTCGCAGTCCAGCTCCTCGGCCACGAGCTGGGCGAGGCCGGTGAGCGAGCCCTGGCCCATCTCGGCGCGGGCGATGCGGATGAAGACGGTCTCGTCGGGCTGGATCACCACCCAGGCGTTGACCTCGGGCCCGGCGGCCTGGGCCAATGCCCGGCCAGGCAAGGGAAATGAGAAGCCAAAGGTGAAGGCGCCGGCGGCCGCCCCCGCGCCGGCGAGGAAGCCGCGGCGGGAGAGTGGGGTGCTGCCGGACCGGTCGGCCGATCGATGCCGTGTGCTCATGGCGTCCTCTCTCAGCCGCGGTTCGCCGCCATGCGCTCGGCGGCACGCTTCACGCCGGCGAGCACCCGCGGATAGGTGCCGCACCGGCAGATGTTGGTGATCTCCGCGCGGATGTCGCCCTCGCTCGGGCGGGGGTTCTGCGCGAGCAGGGCGGAGGCCGCCATGATCATGCCCGCCTGGCAGTAGCCGCACTGGGCCACGTCGAGCTCGGCCCAGGCCTCCTGCACCGGATGCGGCCCCGCGGCGCCGAGCCCCTCGATGGTGACGATCTTCTGCTCCGCGGTGACCGCGCTCACCGGCAGCACGCAGGAGCGCGTCGCCACCCCGTCGAGGTGCACGGTGCAGGCGCCGCACTGGGCGATGCCGCAGCCGTATTTGGTGCCGGTCAGCCCGGCATGTTCGCGGATGACCCAGAGCAGGGGCGTGTCGTCCTCGACATCGAGGTCGAGGATCTTCCCGTTGATGTTGAGTTTCGCCATCCCGCGCTCCTGAGCTGAAGATGAGGGACCTGGAGGCCGCGCACCCAGTGCACCGCGGACGGTGAAGGCGCGGAACGTGACGATCCGCCACCGTGGGGCAAGCCCCCTTCCATGGCCCCGGCCGCACACCGGGCCGCGCCACAGATCAGCTCCCGTTCCTGGCAAACGCGCAGCCACACGGCTCCTGGGAGCACGGATCTCAGACTACCCCGGGCGGCGCCAGGCGATTAGAGGGGGAAGTCCGCATGAAGCTATCTGCTGCATTCATGAGTGGCGCGCCATGACTCCCTGTAGCGCAGCGCTTCCACCAGCACCGCGAACGCCGCGGAAGGCTGGCGCCGGCTGGGATAGTAGAGGTGGTAGCCGGGAAACGCCGGGCACCAGTCCTCCAGCACGCGCACGAGCCGCCCGTCCGCCAGGTACGCCGCCGCCTGATCCTCCATGACGAAGCCGAGGCCGAACCCGGAGGCGGCGGCCCTGACGATCATGGGAACGGTGTTGAAGGTCAGCTGGCCGTCCACGCGCACCCGGACCTCGCGTCCGTCCTTTTCCAGCTCCCAGGCATATAGGCCGCCCGAAGTGAGCATGCGCAGGTTGATGCACGGATGCTCGGCGAGGTCATGGGGCGTGCGGGGCACCGGGTGCCGCTCGAAATAGGAGGGCGCCCCCACCACGATCATGCGCAGGTCGGGGCCGACGCGCACCCCCACCATGTCCTTGGCCAGCGCCTCGCCCAGCCGCACTCCGGCATCGAAGCGCTCGGTGACGATGTCGGTCAGGCTGGAATCGATGCTCAGCTCCACGTGGATGTCGGGATAGTCGGGCAGGAGCCTTTCGAGCACCGGCCACAGCACGGTGTCGGCGGCGTGCTGGGAGGTGGTGATGCGGATGGTTCCGGCCGGCTTCTCGCGCAGCTCGCTCAGGGAGGCGATCTCGGCACCGATACTCTCCAGCGCCGGCTTCAGCGCGCGGAGCAGACGCTCTCCGGCCTCCGTGGGCGCGACGCTCCGGGTGGTGCGGGTGAGGAGCCGCACCCCGAGCTGCGCCTCCAGCCGGCGCACCGTGTGGCTGAGCGACGACTGGGAGGTGCCGAGCCGGGCGGCCGCGCGCGTGAAGCTGCTCTCCTCGGCCACGGCGAGGAAGGCGTTGAGATCGACCAGGTCCTCGCGCCGCATTCATGAACTCCGCGTATAGCTTCATGCAGTTTATGGCGACTAATTCCCTGAATGGCTCACGAGTAGGTTACCATGGAGCCGCACGGCGCCGGCGGCTCGAACAAGGATGACCGCCAAGGATGACCGCCATGAAGACCACCGGATACGCCGCGCGCGCGGCAGACACCCCGCTCGCCCCCTTCGACTTCGAGCGGCGCGACCTGCGCCCGAACGACGTGGCCATGGAAGTGCTCTATTGCGGCGTCTGCCACTCGGATCTCCACCAGGCCCGCAACGACTGGGGCTGGAGCCGCTACCCGCTGGTGCCCGGCCACGAGATCGTCGGCCGCGTGATCGCGGTGGGCGACAAGGTGAGCCGCTACAAGGCGGGCGACCACGTGGCGGTGGGCTGCATGGTGGACAGCTGCCAGGAGTGCGACCAGTGCCGCAAGGGGCTGGAGCAGCTCTGCCGCAAGGGCAATGTCCAGACCTACAGCGACACCGACCGCTTCTCCTGCACGCCCGCGGCTCCCACCTACGGCGGCTATTCCAAGCACCTCGTGGTGCGCGAGGAGTTCGCCCTGCGCGTGCCCGATGGGCTTGAGCTTTCGAAGGCCGCTCCGCTCCTGTGCGCCGGCATCACCACATATTCGCCCCTGCGCACCTGGAACGTGGGGCCGGGCAGCCGCGTGGGCGTGGTCGGCCTCGGCGGGCTCGGGCACATGGCGGTGAAGCTCGCGGCGGCCATGGGTGCCGACGTGACTGTGCTGAGCCGCACCGGAGCCAAGGAGCCAGACGCGCTCGCCCTCGGCGCCGACCGGCTGCTGGTATCTTCCGATGCCGAGGCCATGAAGGCCGCCGGCTCCAGCCTTGACCTCATCATCGATACCGTTCCGGTGAAGCACGACATCAACCCCTATGTGCCCCTGCTCGACGTGGACGGCACCCTGGTGCTGGTGGGACAGATCGGCCCGCTCGACGAGCCTTCCACCGTGCCGCTGCTGCTCGGCCGCCGGCGCATCGCCGGCTCGCCCATCGGCGGCATCGCCGAGACGCAGGAGATGCTGAACTTCTGCGCCAGGGCCGGCGTGCTGCCGGACGTGGAGATGATCCGCATGGACCAGATCAACGACGCCTTCGCACGGCTGGAGCGTTCCGACGTGCGCTATCGCTTCGTGATCGACATGGCCTCGCTCCCGGCGCCGCAGGCCGCGGCATAGGCCATCCCTAGAGGCACCGCCGCGGAACGCCCGCCGGCGGTGTCGCTCCTTTCCTCCCGGGTGCCGCATCATGAAGCCCTACGTCATCTGCCATATGATCTCGTCCCTGGACGGCCGGCTTCATCCGAGCCGCTGGAGCGCAAGCCCGGACAGCACGCACAGCCAGTGGTCGGCCGCCTACCAGCAATTGCACGAGCAGCTTGAGGGCGATGCCTGGCTCGTGGGCCGCGTGACCATGGCGGAGATGACGAAAGCCGTCGCGCACCCGCCCTCCTCCCATGGCGTGGTGGAACGCCCCTGTCATGTGGCCGCGCGGCACGCTGCGGGCCTCGCCGTCGCCCTCGACCCTTCCGGCAAGCTCCACTTCGCCGGAGGCCAGATGGACGGCGACCATATCGTCGTGCTGCTGGGGCGGAATGTGCCCGACAGCCATCTCGCCGAGCTGGCAGCCGATGGCGTGTCCTATCTCGTCTCGGAAACCGATGCGCTGGACCTCGCGGCGATGCTGGACGGGCTGGGCCGCATCTTCGGCGTTCGCAGGCTGCTGCTCGAAGGCGGCGCCGCCACCAGCGGCGCCTTCCTCGCGGCCGGACTGGTGGACGAGTTGAGCCTGCTCCTGGCACCCGCCCTCGATGGCAGACCGGACAGCCCATCCGTCGTGGTTGCGGACGACGGCGGGCTGTCCGGCAAGGTGCAGCTTTCGCTGACCTCCTGCACGCAGCTGGAGCACGGGCTCGTGCACCTGCGCTACGCGGTGAGCGCAGGTTAGGGAACGCGCCCGCCGGCTCCGGCAGCGTCAGTCGCGCGCGCCGCCCGAGGGCGCCGGCCCGGCGCGGTAGACCGGCTCCGGCACCTGCTCCATCCAGGTCACCACGCTTCCGTCCAGCGCTTCCGCGACGGCGAAATGCGTCATCGCCGCATCGGCGGCGGCGCCATGCCAGTGGCGCACGTTGGGCGCGATCCACACCACGTCGCCCGGCTGGACCTCCTCGATGGGGCTGCCCTCCTTCTGCACCCAGCCCCGGCCGGAGACGATGTAGAGCGTCTGGCCGAGGGGATGGATGTGCCAGGCGGTCCGCGCACCCGCGGAGAACGCCACCAGGGCACCGCTGATGCGCGCGGGCGCGTCGCCCTGATAGCGCCCGAAGATACGCACCTGCCCCGTGAAATAATCCGGCGAGCCCTCGGTGCCACCCTCGGGGGCATCGCGGATGATGCGCAGCGCCCCGTCGCCCGCCGGTTTGGCCGGCGCTGCCTCGCGGCCGGCAAGCACGAGCTTCAGGACCGGAACGGCGGACATCGCCCGCGGCCAGCCCGCATAAAACGCAAGATGGGCCGGCACCTCGGCCAGCTCGGCGGCGGTCAGGCCGTTGTCCATGGCGCGGCTGGCATGGAACGGGAGCTGCTCGGGCTGGCCGATGGCGATCAGCGCCGCCATGGTCACGAGGCTGCGGTCGCGCGGGGCGAGATCGGGGCGCCGCCACAGGTCGCCGAACAGCACGCGGTTGGTCAGCTCCGCCAAGGCGGGCGCGGTGGGGGCGACGGCGGTGTCGACGGTCGCTGCGCGGGCCGCCTCCGCCGCGGCTTCCAGCGTGATCCGGTCTGCATCGCTCTGCGCGACGGCGCCGATGCCGCGCTCGTCGAAGACCTTCTTGGTCTCGACCACTGCGGAGATGGCGTTCGGCCAGCCGGAGTAGAAGGCGAGCTGGGTGATCAGCTCGCCGATCTCGCCCGGTGTCACCCCGTTGTCGAGGGCGCGGCGGACGTGCCCGGCAATCTGCGCCGTCTTGCCGGTGGAGACCAGGGCCGCGACGGTGATGAGGCTGCGCTCGCGCGGCGCCAGCGCCGGACGGCGCCAGACCTCGCCGAACAGCACGTCGTCGGTGAAGTGGCCGAGGCCGGGCGCCACCTCGTAGACGGCGGGCGGGGCCACTCGTGCGCGTGGGGTGTCCTGCGCCTCGGCGCCGGTAGCGGAAAGGGCGGCGGCCGCGACGCCGGTGGCGATGGTCTTCATGCTCATGCGTTCCTCTGAGACGTTGCGCGGCCCACGGGCAGAAGCCGCATGCACAGGAGGCTGCCGATGCCGGTGAGCGCGATCACCCAGCCCATGGGCCAGGGCGTGCCGTCGGCAAACGCCCCGACCAGCGCCGAGCCGAGGATGCCGCTGCCGTAATGGATGGCGCCGATCAGCGCCGAGACCGCACCCGCCCGCTCGGGGAAATCGGCGAGCGCGCCGGCGATGGAGTTGGCGACGATGAAGCCGGTGGCGGAGACGAAGGCGAACAGCGGCACGACGAGGCCCCACAGTCCGCCCCAGCCGAACCACGCGGAAAAGGCGAGCAGCACCCCGGCGCCAGCAGCCACCATCGTGCCGGCGGTCAGCAGCCGGTCGATGCCGAAGCGTGCCACGAGGCGGGCGTTGGCGAGGTTGGTGGCCATGATGCCGACGATGCCGAGGGCGAACAGCAATCCGTAGAGATCCGCCGGCACGTGGTGATAGCTGATGTAGGCGAAGGGCGTGCCGGCGATATAGGCGAACATGCCGGCATAGAAGAAGCCGCCGGCGCCGGCATAGGCGAGGAGCCGGCGGTGGCGCAGCAGCGTGCCATAGCGGCCCAGGGCGCCGCCGAGGGGCTCGCGGTTGCGCCGATCGGCCGGCAGGGTCTCCGGCAGGCGCAGCACCGCCACCAGCGTGGCGAGGCCGACCCCGACCAGGGCCCAGAAGATGGCGTGCCAGCCGGCAAGGACCAGGATCTGCCCGCCGACGATCGGGCCGGCGAGCGGCGCAATGGCCATCACCGTCATCAATGTCGACATCATCTGTGCCGCGCGGTAGCCGGAATAGAGGTCGCGCACCATGGCGCGGCCGAGCACCACGCCGGCGCTGGCGCCCACCGCCTGCACCATGCGCCAGCCGATCATGGTCCAGGCGTCGAAGGACAGCGCGCAGCCGGCCGAGCCGATGATGAACAGCACCATCCCGATCGCCACCGGCAGGCGGCGGCCGTGACGGTCGCTGACGGGGCCCCACAGGAGCTGGCCCAGGCTGAAGCCGATCAGATAGCCGGAGACGGTCAGCTCGATCAGGCCCGCATCGGCGCCGAGGGCGCGGCTCATGGCCGGCATGGCGGGCAGGTAGAGGTCGGTGGAGATGGAGGCAAAGCCCATCAGGGCGCTGAGGGTGCCGAGCACGCGCCAGCCCTGCCGCCCCGCCCCGGCGCGCGCAACGTCGCTGCCGTCCGCCCTGGCCGATGCCGCATCGCCGGGGAAGGTGCCGGCCGCGGGGGCTGCGGCATTCGCCCCGGCATCCTCGCCGCGCGCATCCTCCAATCGCGCCAGGAGCATCGGTGTCACAGCTCCTGCGCCGTGGGGCGGAACAGGATCTCGTTCACGTCCACCTCGTCCGGCTGGCCGATGGCGAAGGCCACCATGCGCGCGAAGCTTTCCGCGGGGATGGCCACCGCTTCGTAGAAATTCCGGATGCCCTTGGCGACGTCCGGCTCGGTCACGCTCTGCGGCAGCTCTGAGCGGACCGCGCCGGGCGAGATGACGGTGGTGCGGATGTTGTAGGGCTTCACCTCCTGGCGCAGCCCTTCCGAGAGCATGCGCACCGCCGCCTTGGTGGCGGCATAGACGGCGCTACCCGGCCGCACCTTGTGGCCGGCCACCGACGACACGTTGATGATGTGGCCGCGCTTCTGCGCCGTCATGTGCGGCAAGGCGGCAGCGATGCCGTAGAGCACGCCCTTGAGGTTGACGTCGATCATCCGCTCCCAGTCCTCGATCTTGCCACGCTCCAGCGGCGAGTGGGGCATGAGGCCGGCATTATTGAGGATGACATCCAGCCGCCCGTGCAGGGCCACTGCGGTATCGACGAGGTGCTTCACCTGGGCGGAATCGGTGACATCGGTCGCGACCGCGGCCGCGGCGGGCAGGCCGAGCTCCCCGGCCAGCGCCTGAAGCCGGTCGAGCCGGCGCGCGCCGAGGACGAGCCTCGCGCCCTCGGCCGCCAGATGCCGCGCGGTGGCCGCGCCGAGGCCGCTGCTGGCGCCGGTGATGACCACGACCTTGCCTGCGATATTGCTGCTCATGGCGTCATTCCCTTGTTCATCCCGTGGGATCGCGGCGCCCCGCTCAACGGCCGATGGTGGCCATGAGCTGCTCCGGATAGCGCTCGCCCTCAATGTCGATCTCGCCGAGCGCCATCCGGATCTCGGCAAGATCTGCCGCGGTCAATTCCACGTTCGCGGCGCCGAGGTTTTCCTCGAGCCGGTTCAGCTTGGTGGTGCCGGGGATCGGCACGATCCACGGCTTCTGCGCCAGCAGCCACGCGAGCGCGATCTGGGCCGGCGTCGCCTGCTTGCCGGCGGCGATGCGCTTCAGGAGATCCACCAGCGCCAGGTTCTTCTCGATGGCCTCGGGGGTGAAGCGCGGCAGGATCTTGCGGAAGTCGTTCTCGCCGAGCTTCGTGTCCCGGCCGATCGCGCCGGTCAGGAACCCCTTGCCGAGGGGGCTGTAGGGCACGAGGCCGATACCGAGCTCCTCGCAGGTCTCAAGGATGCCGTTGGTCTCAGGACCGCGCGTCCAGAGGGAATATTCATTCTGCAGCGTCGTGACCGGCTGGACCGCGTGGGCGCGGCGCACGGTCTGCGCGCCCGGCTCGGACAGGCCGAAATGCCTCACCTTGCCGGCAGCGATCAATTCCTTGACCGCCCCGGCCACCTCCTCGATGGGCACGTCGGGATCGACGCGATGCTGGTAGAACAGGTCGATGACCTCGATGCCGAGGCGCTTCAGCGAGGCATCGGCCACCGCCTTGATATGCTCCGGCCGGCTGTTCATGCCCGCCATCCTGCCGTCGACGATGTTGAAGCCGAACTTGGTGGCGATCACCACCCGCTCGCGCACCGGGCGCAGGGCCTCGCCGACGATCTCCTCATTGGTGAAGGGGCCGTAGACCTCGGCCGTGTCGAAGAACGTCACGCCCAGCTCCACCGCCTTGCGGATCAAGGCGATGGCGTCGTCCTTGCCCAGGGCATGGCCATAGCTGAAATTGAGGCCCATGCAGCCGAAGCCGAGGGCCGAGACCTCAAGGCCGCTCCTGCCGAGTGTGCGCTTCTGCATGGCCAGTCCTTTCGTGGCTCCGAGGGCCAAGGCTGGCCTTCGGTGCCGCGAAAGATAGGACGGGCCCCGGCAGACGATTAGGCGTTGAATGCCGCATGAACTTATACGCAGGGCGCATCAATCGGCAGCCGCACGTCTCGTCGGCAGGTGGCGCCCTGAGGGGCCGGCGTCGAGCGGGTCCATGGCGGATCACGGGGCCAAGCGCGAAAGAAGCGCAAGCGCCGAGACCTTGGCGACCGAGCGCCCGTCCACGCCAGCCGCTCCCACGCGCCAAAGCCCGCTTTGAGCTCGCGCGCACATCTCGCTGAGATATAATGAAAATTGGAGCGGGCGATGGGAATCGAACCCACGACATACAGCTTGGGAAGCTGTCGTTCTACCACTGAACTACGCCCGCGATGCGCAGCACCATAGCCAAGGCCCATGCTCCACAGCAAGAGGCAAGGCGCATTTGCCCACACGCTGGACATGATCGGAGCATTGCGGATGCCCGTGGCCGGAAGGCCGCGGCGGAGCAAGGAGCCGCGTTGTGCCCGGCCGGGGCGGCCCGCGCGCCCTTGGCCAGCCGGTTGGGCGGCGCCCGCCCGCGCCCCGCCGAGGCGACGCCAGCCCTGCGCCGCGCGCTCTTGTGGTCCGCCCGCGCCCGTGGCACCTGTGCGCCGCACACAAGGGAGACGATGGCATGGCTGAAGGCACCCCGGCGGCAACCCATATCGGCGCGCCCCCGCTCATCTCCGGGCTTTCGGCGTTCGCCGGCGATTACGACCTCATTCTGTGCGACGTGTGGGGCGTGGTGCATAACGGGGTCCATGCCTTCCCGGCCGCCTGCGCCGCCCTCGGCCGGGCGCGGGCGGGAGGCGCCAGCGTGGTGCTGGTCTCGAACGCCCCGCGCCCCCACCCGGCCATCATCGCCATGCTCGACGGCTTCGGCGTGCCGCGCAGCAGCTATGACGCGGTGGTCACCTCGGGCGACGTCACCCGCGCCCTTCTGGCCGCCCGCGCCGGGGCCCGCGTGTTCCACCTGGGGCCGGAGCGGGACCTCGGCACCTACGAGGGACTGGACGTGGTGCTCGCCCCGCTGGACGAGGCCGACCTCGTGGTGTGCACCGGCCTGTTCGACGACGATACCGAGACCCCGGACGACTACGCCGACATGCTCGCGCAAATGAAGGCGCGAGACCTGTCCTTCATCTGCGCCAATCCGGACCTGGTGGTGGAGCGGGGCGCGAGCCTCGTCTACTGCGCCGGCGCCATCGCCAAGGCCTATGAGGACATCGGCGGCGGCACGGTCTATTGCGGCAAGCCCTACCTGCCCATCTACGAGACGGCCCTCGCCCAGGCCGACGCGGTGCGCGGCGGCCCGGTGGACCGCGCGCGCGTGCTCGGCATCGGCGATGCGCTGCGCACGGACATCGCGGGCGCGGACGCCGCCGGCTTCGACAGCCTGTTCATCGCCGGAGGCATCCACGCCGCCGAGCTGAAGGCGGTGGACGGGGCAGTGCCCGACAGCGCCTCCCTCGCCGCCCTGTTCGAGGGGCACGCCCACCCGCGCGGAGTGATGCCACGCCTCGCATGGTGAGGCGCACACGCTTCCCTTGACGCGCCGGCACGCGGGCGCCTAGAGCCTTTGGCCGCCACGGGCGATCCGTCCTCGTGGCGCCCGCCGGTGCCAAAGGCTTCATGCCAGACAGGGTTCGCACGCAGCCGATGCCAGTTTCACCCCTCCCCGCCTTCGTCGTCCTGCACGGGCCGCAGCCGCTTCCGGCGGGCATGGCGCGGCCGGTGCTCGCCATCGGCAATTTCGACGGAGTCCACCGAGGCCATCGCGCGGTGTTCGACACCGCGCGCGACATGGCGCGGGAGAAGGGCGTGGCGGCGCTGGCGCTTACCTTCGAGCCGCATCCGCGCACCTTCTTCAGCCCGCAGACCGCGCCCTTCCGCCTCACGCCCGAGGGCGCCAAGCTGCGGCAGATCGAGGCTGCGGGCCTTGCCGGCGCCATCGTGCTGCCGTTCGACCACGCGCTCGCCACCATGGAGGCGGAGGCCTTCGTGCGCGACATCCTGGTGGGGCGCTACGGGGTCAGCGGCATCGCGGTGGGCTTCGATTTCCATTTCGGCCGGGCCCGCGCCGGCTCGCCCGCCTTCCTCGAGGGGGCGGGGCGGCGCCACGGCTTCGCCGTCACGGTGGTGGACCCCATGCGCGACGAAGACGACCCCATCTCCTCCACCGCCATCCGCAAGGCGCTGGCCGCGGGCCAGGTGGGCCATGCCGCCCACATGCTGGGCCGGCCCTTCTCCGTGAGCGCCGAGGTGCGCCACGGCGACAAGCGTGGCCGCACCATCGGCTTTCCCACCGCCAACCTCGCCCTGCCGGCGGATATCGAGCTTGCCTTCGGCATCTACGCGGTGCGCGCGGTGACGCCGGACGGGCGACACCACGACGGCGTGGCCAATTTCGGCCGCCGCCCCACCTTCGACAATGGCGCGCCGCTGCTGGAGGTCCACATCTTCGATTTCACCGGCGACCTCTATGGCCAGCGGATCGAGGTGGAGTTCCACGCCTACCTGCGGCCGGAGCTGAAGTTCGACGGCATCGACGCCCTCGTCGCCCAGATCGCCGAAGACGCCCGCCGCGCCCGCGCCGTGCTGAAGAAGGCGTAGCTCCAGCGGATGGGGCATGAGTTAGCCCGACTTTAACCGTGCCGGGCGCACCTTGGCGCAAATCGATCTTTTTGCGCGCCGAGGCTGCCCATCTTGCCCGCCCCTGTTTCCGCGCCGGCCTCCACCGAGGACCGCCGCTCGCCCTTCATCCGCCTCGCCGAGCTCCTGGCGGGCATCGAGGCCGGACGCCCCGCTCTCAGCGCCGCCGTGGGCGAACCGCAGCACGCCATGCCCGAATTCGTCGGCCCGGTGCTGGCCGGCAACCTCGCCGGCTTCGGCCGCTACCCGCGCGCAGAGGGCACGCCCACCTTCCGCGACGCGGCAGCCCGCTGGCTGGAACGTCGCTACGCCCTCGCCCGCCCCCTCGATGCCGACCGCGAAGTGCTAGCGCTCAATGGCTCGCGCGAGGGGTTGTTCTCGGCCGCCATCGTGGCTCGGCGCCTCGTGGCGCCGCGCAAGCTCGCGGCCGGGCAGAAGCCGGCCATGCTGCTGCCGAACCCGTTCTACGCCGCCTATGCCGCCGGCGCGGAGGCCGCAGGCTGCGAGGCGGTGGTGCTGCCCACCAGCGCCGAGACCGGCTGGCTGCCGGACCTCGACGCCCTCGACCCGGCGCTGCTCGACCGCACGGTGGCCATCTACATCGCCTCCCCCGCCAATCCGCAGGGGGCGGTCGCCTCTCCCGCTTATCTGCGCCGGGCGCTGGAGCTGGCGCGCCGGCACGGGGCCTTCCTCTTCTCCGACGAATGCTATTCGGAGATCTACCTCGGCGCCGAGAAGCCGGCCGGCATCCTGGAGGTGGCGGAGGGAGACTTCACCGGCGCCGTGGCCTTCAATTCTCTGTCCAAGCGCTCCTCCCTGCCGGGCCTGCGCTGCGGCTTCTGCGCCGGCGACGCGGCCTTCCTCAAGGAATTCCTGGCGTTCCGCTGGGTGGCAGCGCCCCAGGTGCCGGAGCCGCTGCAGGCGGTGGCGGTGGCCGCGCTGGAGGACGAGGCCCATGTGGTCCACTCGCGCGATCTCTACCGCGCCAAGTTCGACCTTGCCGACACCATTCTCGGCGCGCGCTTCGGCTATAGCCGCCCCGGCGGTGGCTTCTTCCTGTGGCTCGACGTGTCGCACCTTGCGGGCGAAGGGCGCACGGGCGGCGAAGCGGCGGCGCTGCGGCTGTGGCGCGAGCAGGGCCTGCGCACCGTGCCGGGCGGCTATCTCGCCCGCCGCGACATCACCGGCACCAATCCTGCGGAAGACTGGCTGCGCGTCGCCCTGGTGCATGACATTCCCACATCGGAAGAGGTGCTGAAGCGCCTCGTCGCCGGCCTCACCCCCGCGCTGAACTGAAGGAGAGCTGCGCCCCATGCCTGCGACCTCCGCCGCCACCCGCCGCTCCGATGACGCGGTGATGCATACCCGCATGCAGCCCCAGGCGCCCCACTTCGATTTCATCCCCGAGGCGCTGCGCCAGGGCGCGCGCCGCCGCAGCCGCGAGATCGTGGGGGCCGGCATCGCCCTGGGCGGCGCCGTGGCGGTGGCCGCGCTCGTCACATGGTCGGCGGCGGACCCGAGCTTTTCCAATGCCACCGATTCGGCGGTGCACAACATCCTCGGGCGGCCCGGCGCCATCCTGGCCGACCTGCTGATGCAAGTGTTCGGCCTTGCCTGCCTCGCGGTGGTGCTGCCGCTGGTCTACTGGGGCTGGCGGCTGGTGACCCACCGGCCCTTCGGCCGGGCGCGGCTGCGCATCACGGCCTGGGCCGTGGGAATTGTGGGCGCCTGCGCCTTTCTCAGCGCCATGCCGCGGGTAGGCACCTGGCCCACCACCACCGGGCTCGGCGGGGTCATCGGCGACCTGTTCGTGCGCATCGCCGGGCTGTTCGCCAGCGGCGCGGCGGCGCCGGTGGGGCAGATGCTGGTGGCGGCCATCGGCGGCACGGTGGCGGCCGCCGCCCTGTTCCTCGCCTTCGCCGGCGGGCGGCGCACCCCGCTCAAGCCCGCGCTGGCCATGGACGACGACACGGAAGACGATGACGACGAAGAGGAAGACGACGGCACGTCCGTCTCGCTCGGCGCCATCACCCACACCATGCTCTCGCTCAAGGCGCGGCTGCTCGGCGGCCGCAGCCTGCCGCCCCTGACCCCGTCTGGCCTTGCCGGCCTCGCCCGCGAGCGGCTCGGCGGGGAGCCCTCCGACCCCGACCTCGGCGGCCGGGTGGAGCCGCGGATGAGCGCCCGCGCGGTCGCCGAGGCCCCCGGTGACGGCGAGGACGCGGTGCTCGAAGAGAGCGAGCTGATCGCGGAGAATACCCGCGGCCGGCGCCGCCACGGCACGCGCAAACCCGCCGGCCGCAAGGGGCACTACCAGTTCCCGCCGCTCGACCTGCTGGCGGCGCCCCAGGCCAGCAAGGCCCCGGCCCTCTCGCCCGAGGCGCTGAAGGAGACCGCCGTCCTTCTCGAAGCGACCCTGAAGGACTTCGGCGTGCGCGGCGAGATCGTGGACGTGCGCCCCGGCCCGGTGGTGACCCTCTACGAACTGGAGCCGGCGCCCGGCATCAAGTCCTCGCGCGTGATCGGCCTCGCCGACGACATCGCCCGCTCCATGAGCGCGGTCTCGGCCCGCGTGGCGGTGGTGCCGGGGCGCAACGCGATCGGCATCGAGCTGCCCAACGCCCGGCGCGATAAGGTGCTGCTGCGCGACCTGCTCGCCACCAAGGATTTCGGCGATTCCGGCCACAAGCTGGCCATCGGCCTGGGCAAGACCATCGGCGGCGACCCGGTGATCGCCGACCTCGCCCGCATGCCCCATCTGCTGGTGGCGGGCACCACCGGCTCGGGCAAGTCGGTGGCCATCAACACCATGATCCTCTCTTTGCTCTACCGGCTGAAGCCGGAGCAGTGCCGCCTCATCATGGTGGACCCCAAGATGCTGGAGCTGTCCGTCTATGACGGCATCCCGCACCTGCTGTGCCCGGTGGTCACGGATCCGAAGAAGGCGGTGGTGGCGCTCAAGTGGGCGGTCAAGGAGATGGAGGACCGCTACAAGAAGATGTCCAAGCTGGGCGTGCGCAACATCGACGGCTTCAACGCCCGTGTGCGCGAGGCGGCGGAGAAGGGCGAGACGGTCGCGCGCACCGTGCAGACCGGCTTCGACCACGAGACCGGCGAGGCCGTCTACGAGCGCGAGGAGATGAACCTCGAAGCGCTGCCCTACATCGTGGTAGTGGTGGACGAGATGGCGGATCTCATGCTCGTCGCGGGCAAGGAGATCGAGGGCGCCATCCAGCGCCTCGCCCAGATGGCCCGCGCCGCCGGCATCCACCTCGTCATGGCCACACAGCGTCCCTCGGTGGATGTCATCACCGGCACCATCAAGGCCAATTTCCCCACCCGCATCTCGTTCCAGGTCACCTCCAAGATCGACAGCCGCACTATCCTGGGCGAGCAGGGCGCCGAGCAGCTGCTGGGCCAGGGCGACATGCTCTACATGGCTGGCGGCGGGCGCATCCGCCGCGTGCACGGGCCGTTCGTCTCCGATGAGGAGGTGGAGGACGTGGTGAAGCACCTCAAGGCCCAGGGGGTGCCGGCCTATATCGAGGCCGTCACCGCCGAGGATGAGGACGAGGACGGCGCCGTGTTCGACAAGGGCGGCTTCGGCGATGAGGGGCACGATCTCTACAGCCAGGCCGTCAACGTGGTGATGCGCGACCGCAAGTGCTCCACCTCCTACATTCAGCGCCGGCTCCAGATCGGCTACAATCGCGCCGCCTCGCTGGTGGAGCGGATGGAGAACGAGGGGCTGGTGGGCGCGCCCAACCACGCCGGCAAGCGCGAGATCCTGCTGCCGGAAGAGGCCGCCGAATAAAGGCGCGCGACCTGCCCCTAGGTCACCACCCCGAGCGCCGGGTTGCCTCCCCGATCCGTGACCGGAGGGCCACAGGATCGCCATAGGCTGCCGCTAGGGGCTGTGATGCCCCGGCGCGCCCTTGCGGGATTCGGCGGGGCGTGCGCAAAGCTTTCTGAGCGGGCGCTCGTCCGGGCCCCGTCCTCGTTTCAGAGACCTTGAATGATGCCGAGCCGTTCTTCCGCCCCGCGTGCCATGGCCGTGAGCCTCTGCCTTGCCCTGCTGCTGGCCGGTTCGGCCGCGCGGGCGCAGGGCGCGCTGCCGCCCGGCTCGCTCTGGGGCGGACCGCTGGATGGCGGCTCCAAGTCCTCGGCCGGCGGCTCCTCCGCTTCCGGCTCGTCTGGCGCGGCTTCCTCCGCCTTGCCCGCCGCGCCGCTGCCGCCGCGCCGGCCCGGCGCGCCCTTCAAGCCCACGGCCGAGGCGCGCGCGCCCGCCGCGGCCCCCACGCCGGCGCTGCCCGACGGACGGGCGAGCCCCGCCACCATCGCGCGCGTGACGGACTACTACAACTCCGTCCAGTCCATGACCGGCAACTTCACCCAGGTGGACCCGGACGGCAGCCGCCGCACCGGCGACTTCTACATGCAGAAGCCCGGCCGCGTGCGCTTCCAGTACGACCCGCCGAGCCCGGTGGAGCTGATTTCCAACGGCCAGTCGGTGGCGGTGCGCGACCGCAGCCTGAACACCCAGGACATCACGCCCCTGAACCAGACGCCGCTGCGCTTCCTGCTGGCGGAGCGGGTGGACCTCGCCGGCGACCCGGCCGTCACCGGCATCTTCCAGGACGACCGCTTCATCACGGTGACCATGCAGCACCAGGTGCCCATGATGGGCACCTACCGCCTGCTGATCCTGTTCGATGCCAAGACCTCGGCCCTGAAGCAATGGGTGGTCACCGACCCCCAGGGCTACGACACCCAGGTGACCCTGAGCAACACCCAGGTCAACAAGCGCCCGGACCCGGCCCTGTTCGTGATTAATTTTGAGCGGATGCTTCAGTAGAAGCGTCAACCCGAACAGCAGAGGGGATGACGACATCGATGACGATGCGTCATCACAGGCCTTCTCAGGGAATGCGACGAAGGCCTGCCTTCAGCGATGCGCACGGCGGCCCGCACCAGCGCGCCCTTGCGCCCCCGCGCCGCCTGCTCTACGGCTAGGCTCCCTGCCATTTTTCATGCCGTTGCCGCCTTGTCCCTCACCATCGCCACCTGGAACATCAATTCCGTCCGCATCCGGCTCGATATCGTGCGCGAGGCCGTCGCCGCGTTGAAGCCGGATGTCCTGTGCCTCCAGGAAACCAAGTGCCAGGACGACAAGTTTCCCCTCGCCGCCATCCGCGACATGGGCTTCCCTCACATCGCCCTCCATGGGCAGAAGGGCTGGCACGGGGTCGCGACCTTCTCGCGCCGGCCGTTCGCCGAAGTCACCAAGGGCGAGTTCTGCGGCAAGGGCGATGCCCGCCATGTGGCGGTGACGCTCGCGGCCGGGGACGGGCTCGGCAAGCCGCTCACCATCCATAATTTCTACGTGCCGGCCGGCGGCGACGTGCCGGACCCGGAGCTGAATCCCAAGTTCGCCCACAAGCTCGCCTTCCTCGACGAGGTGACGCAATGGCCGCGCCTGCTGGAAGACGCCGCCGCGCCGGACCGCCACGCCGTGCTGGTGGGCGACCTCAACATCGCCCCCCTGGAAGCCGATGTCTGGAACCACCGCCAGCTCCTCACCGTGGTGAGCCACACCCCGGTGGAGGTGGAGCGCATGGCGCGCTGGCAGGCCGCCGGCCGGTGGGTGGACACCATGCGCGCCTTCGTGCCGCCGGAGCAGAAGCTGTTCACGTGGTGGAGCTACCGCTCGCCCGACTACACGGCGAACGACCGCGGCCGCCGGCTCGACCACGTGTGGGCCAGCCCCTCCCTCGCGCCCCACGCCAAGGCCATGACCGTGCTGAAGGATGCCCGCGGGTGGGAGAAGCCCTCGGACCACGTGCCCGTGGCCCTCACCTTCGCCTGAACCGGGCGCGCCGGGGCGCAGCGTTCGGCCGGGGCGTCTCCTTGGCGAGCCGGACGCCGGCTCACGCCAGGAAAATGCGTGGGTTGGAGAATCCAGGGCGGTTGCGGTGAGCCGGGGCCGACGAAAAGCTCTGCAGCTTGCTCCATGAAGGTTGTTCGCAACCGAGCGGACGCCTGAACGAAACCCGCGCGGCACCGGCCAAGGCCCCTGAACCCGCGGCCTGATTGACCGCGCCCGAGCCGCCGCCGCGGCGGTCCTCAGCGCTTGCGCGGCGTGGAGCCGGAGCGCTCCAGCTCCAGGCGCACGCCATCGAGGGCCTTCATGAGCTGTTCCAGGCGGATGGCGAAGGCGCGGCGCAGCTTGGCCGCGGCGCGCGGGTTCGCCGCCAGCAGCGGCAGCACATCCGCCCGGTCGAGGCGCAGGAGCGCGCAGGCCTCGAGGGCCACCGCCGTCGCCGGGCGGGGCGTGGGCGCAATGAGGGCGATCTCGCCGATGAGCGCGCCCGGCCCCACCTCCATGGCGCCATGCGGCGCGCCGTCGCGGCGGGTATCGGAAAGGGCGATGCGGCCGGAGAGGAGCACATAGCCGCAATCGGCCGCCGCGCCGGCCTCGAAGAGCGTCTCGCCCGCATCGAGGACCATGCGCCCGGCACGCGCCGCGAGCGGGGCAAGCGCCGCCTCGTCAAACGCGGCGAAAATGGCGAGTGCACGCAACGGCGCCAGGAAATCCTCCTGCGGCCCGTCGCCGTCGCCTTCCAGCTCGTTCTCCCGATCCACGGGCATCGTCCTCCTCGCGGCCGGCGTGGCGGCGCGGGGCCGCTCATTCCTCAGGCTCCGGTCCTCGACCGGGCACCAGGTGGGTTTCGCTCAAACGCCGCGCGATCTTGACCACAGGCTCCATGGGTGAAGCCTGCGGGCCTGTGGCTTCAGCCTCGCACGGAAGCCGCCGCAACGCATCCGTTTCCGCGCCCGCGCCGCCCCAGCGGCTCAGGGCACCAGCTTGTAACCGCCCGCCTGGGTGGCCAGCAGGGTGGGATTGGCCGGATCGGGCTCGATCTTCTGCCTGAGACGGTAGATGTGCGTTTCGAGCGTGTGGGTGGTGACGCCGGAATTATAGCCCCACACTTCCTGCAGCAGGGTCTCGCGCGGCACGGGCGTCTTCCCGGCGCGGTAGAGATAGCGCAGGATGGCGGTTTCCTTCTCGGTGAGGCGGATCTTGGAGCCGCGCTCGGTAAGCAGCAGCTTGGCGCCCGGCCGGAAGGAATATGGCCCGATGGCGAAAACCGCGTCCTCGCTCGCCTCATGGGAGCGCATCTGCGCGCGCAGGCGCGCCAGCAGCACCGAGAAGCGGAATGGCTTGGTCACATAGTCATTGGCGCCGGCGTCCAGCCCCATGATGGTGTCGCTGTCGCTGTCATGCCCCGTGAGCATGATGATGGGGGCCTTGAAGCCGTTGTTGCGGATCTGGCGCACCGCGTCGCGGCCGTCCATGTCGGGCAGGCCCACATCCATGATGACGAGGTCCACTACGCCGTTCTTCGCGCCCTCGATGGCGGCGGCGGCGGTGTCCGCTGGAACGGGCTCGAACTCTTCCTGGAGGGCGAGCTGCTCGATCAGGGCGTCGCGCAGCTCCGGGTCGTCCTCCACCACCAGGATCTTCCACGCATTGGCCATCGAATCCTCCTGTGCCCTTGCGGGCACGCCGTTCGTGCAAGTACAGCACGGCTCAGGCCCGGTGCAAATTTTCCAGGCGTCAAATCAATTTCTACTGGTATCATAATGGGGCTTGGCATGGAACATCCTGTGGGCATCTCCCGTTTGAGCGTCCGCCGCAGGCCAGGCCACCGCCACCAGGGCGTGCTCACCGCCGGCGGGCGGGCATTCCGGGTGGCCATCGGGCGCTCGGGAATCAGCCCCGACAAGCGCGAGGGCGACGGGCGCACCCCCGCCGGCCGCTGGCGCGTCCTCTTCCTGCTCTACCGCCCGGATGCGGGCCCCCGCCCGGCGACACGCCTGCCCCGCCACGCCATCGCCCGCGACGACGGCTGGTGCGACGCGAGTGGCCACAGGCTCTACAATCGCCCGGTACGCCTGCCCTTTTGCGCCTCCCACGAGCGCCTGTGGCGGGACGACGACGTCTACGACCTCGTGCTGGTGCTGGACCACAACACGCGCCCGCGGGTGATGGGACGCGGCTCTGCGGTCTTCATCCATCTGGCGCGGCCGGGATTTCGCGCCACCGAGGGATGCGTGGCGCTGGCGCGGGGGGACATGCGGCGCCTCATCGCGCGCCTGCGGCCAGGCGCGGAGATCGTCATCGGCGCCTGAGGCGGCGCGATCGGAGCGCGCGCAGAAAAAGGGCGCCGCCCGCGAATGGGGCGGCGCCGCAGGGCGGGGTATCAGGCCGGCTGCATGGCCGAGAGGCGCCAGGCTCCGCCGGGCGCGCGGACGAAGGTCCAAAGCTCCGTGCTCTCGCCCGGCCGGTCGCGGTCGCCGGAGAGGACGCGGCCGCTGGCGCGCTCCACCACCGTGTCGCGGCTCTGGTAGCGCATGGCTACGGTGGCGAATTCCTGCGCGCCCTCGCGCCAGGATTCGGCGATGTCGCCCTGCAGCAGCTTCACGTCGGAAACGGCGTTGCGCACGCCGCGCGCGGCATTGGCGCGGATCTCGGCGGACATGGCCTCCAGCACCTCGGGGGTCACGCGCGCCTTCAGCGCCTCCTCGTCCTCACGGCCGAAGGCGGTCTCGATCTCGCCCAGCATGCGCTCGAACGTGTCGAGGTCGCCCGCCGTGATGCCGAGTTCGTCCACCGGGCCGGTGCGGCGCGGGGCCTGTGGGGCGCTCGCGCCGCCGCCAAGGCCACCCAAGCCGCCGAGGCCGCCACCGCCCAGGTTGCCCAGGCCGCCGCCGGGGGCACCCGCGCGGGCGTGGGCGCCGGCCGGCACCGGCTGCTGCCGGCTGCGGAAGAAGCGCAGCGCCAGCATCACCACCAGCGCCAGCAGCGCGCCCTGGAGCAGCAGCCCCAGGATACCCGCGAGCCCACCCAGCCCCTGGCCAAGCAGAAGGCCCACGAGGCCGCCGATGAGCAGGCCGCGCATCAGCCCGCCGGCAAGGCCGGAACCGAAGAAGGAGGAGCGCGGCTGCGGCCGCGCGGCAGTGGCGCCGGGGTTGGCGGACGGCGCCGCCTGGGGCGTGGTGGAACGCTGGAGCGGCGCGGGATTGGGCGCGGTGGTGGTGGGCGGCGGCGCCGAATAGGTGCGCGTGCCGCGGCTGCCGGCGGACATGCCGCGGCGGGCCTCGGCCGTGTCGATCACCATCATGCTCAAGGCTGCGACCACCGCCGCCATCGCCAGAACCGGCCTGATACCCACGAACAATCCTCCCTCGCCGCATCCCCGCGCGCGGCGCGGGCGCGCCATTCCGCAGGGGAATGTGCGTCATATGGGGTCACCGGCCCGCGATTGCGAGGGGTGGAGGTCCTGAAAGCGTGGATTTGGTCTATGAAGGGTGTCTCGCCCTCCACCACGGATCGTCCATGCCGCTCCGGAACCTGCCTGTGTCGCGTCGCAGCGCGTTGCGCGCCGCCGCCGCAGCCGCCACCTGCGCCTTCGCCCCCGCCGCTGCCTGGTGCGCCCTCACCGGCCCCGCCGCCGCGCAAGAGAGTGCTCCGCCGCCGGCGAAGGCGCCGCCAGAAACCCGCCCGCAGGCCGGGCGCGCCCTCGGCGTCGCCGTGCGCAACCAGAGCACCGCGCCCGGCTGCAATGCGCCGCAGAACGTGGCCCTCACACTGGTTTCCCCTGATGTGCGCCGGTTCCGCATCTCGGCGCGCCACCCCGCTTATGTCTACACCATGGTGGCGGACCGGCCTGTGCCCGCCTATCTCGGCTGCCCGACGCCAGCCGCCATTCCCGCGGCCACGCCGGAGGCCGCGCCGGCCGCGCGGCGCACCACCCTTTTCGAGACCCCGGAGATGGCGGTCGTCGGCTATGCGCTGCCGGATTACTGGCGCCGGGCCAGCGTGCCCTTCCGCGTGGGCGAGGTGGCGACCCAGGGGCTGGACAAGGTGGAGCTGTGGCTGAAGCCGGCGGACCGCGGCGCCACGGTGATCGAGCTGTTCCTGGCGGACGGCTCCTGGCGCCTGCGTCCTCTGCCGCCCCAGCCGCTGTCGGCCACCGCCTTCGGCGCGTCGGTGCTCATCGGCCCGGTGGCGCAGGAAGAGCGGCTGCTGGTGAAGCTGAAGGAAGTGGGCTTCGCGCCCCAGGCCAAGGCCTTCACGCTGCGTTTCGCCGACGGCGGCGCGGCGCGGGTGCGGCTCGACGGGCTCGACGCGGAGAGCCTTGCGCTGGACGCGGAATTCACCGATGCCGTGGCGGCGCCCTTCGCCGCCCTGCAGGCCATGTACGCCACCGAGAGCGAGGCGGACATCACGCGCGTGGCCTGGCGCACGGCCTCCGGCCAGCCGTTCGGCGAGGCGCCGGTGATGAGCTTCGACGACGCCTCGGACGTGACCCTGCTGTGGGCGGGGCGCCTCGCCCCGGCACGGCCGGCGCTGAGCGCGCCGGACCTGATCTTCACGGCCTTCGCCGGCGCCTGAGGGCGCCGGCACGTTTCGCCCCAGCCGCGCGGGGCCACAGGGCCAGCGAGAGAAGCGCGCTGGCCTCTGCGCTCACTCCTCGTCTTCGTCCTGCTCTTCGCTCTTCTTGGAGCCGCCGAGCTTGGCGAACACGGTTTCCAGGTCCAGGGACTCACGGCCGCGCCCACGGCCGGCGGGCTCCTCCTGCTCCTCGTGCCCGGTGGTGACATCGGCCGGCAGCAGGGTGGCGCCGCGGTCCTCGGCCGCCAGGGCGGCGGGGCGGTCCTTGGCGGCGCGCTGCACCTCGAGGTCGAGGTCGATCTGGCTGCACAGGCCCAGGGTCACGGGGTCCATGGGCGAGAGCTGGGCCGCGTTCCAGTGGGTGCGGTCCTTGATGGACTGGATGGTGGACTTGGTGGTGCCCACGAGGCGGATGACCTGCGCATCCTTCAGCTCGGGATGGTTGCGCAGCAGCCACAGGATGGCGTTCGGCCGGTCGTGGCGGCGGGAAACGGGCGTGTAGCGTGGGCCGCGGCGCTTCTTCTGCTCGGGCAGGCGCACCTTGGATTCCAGGAGCTTCAGCCGGCGGTTGGGATCGCGCTCGGCGAGGGCGATCTCGTCGCGGGCGAGCTGGCCGGTGGAGATGGGGTCGAGGCCCTTGATGCCCTGCGCCACCTCGCCGTCGGCGATGCCCTTCACCTCCAGCGGGTGGAGCTTGCAGAAATCGCCGATCTGCTCGAACGACAGCGCCGTGTTGTCCACGAGCCAGACGGCGGTGGCCTTGGGCATCAATGGGGTATTCGTCGACATGGCGGCCTCTGAGGCTTGGGTTCGTGGCGTTTCAAGGTTCTGCGTCCGCGTCGTCTGCGCGGCGCGCCGGCGTCGCGGCCGGCGCGGATGGACATGTGCGGGTTCGCTGGCGCGCCCCCTTTCCCAGGTGGGCTGACCGCGAAGCACATCGCAATGTCCAGGATGGCCACAACATAGTCGCCCCGGCCGCGACTTGCAAATGCCCTGCCCGGAAAAGAGGCGCAGGCCGCGCCAGAGGCACGCGGCGCTTGACAGCCGGCGCGGGCCGATCCCATCTGACCGGATGCCCCTCACGGATGATCCGGCCATGGACGCCGCACCGACGCCCCCTGCCCAGCAGACGCTCCCCAAGCCGCCGCTCCAGATCCTGCTCTGCGCGCCGCGCGGCTTCTGCGCCGGCGTGGTGCGCGCCATCGAGGCGGTGGAAGAGGCGCTGCGGCGCCATGGCGCGCCGGTGTATGTGCGCCACGAGATCGTGCACAATAAATATGTGGTGGAGGCGCTGCGGCGCAAAGGCGCCGTCTTCGTCGAGGAACTCGACCACGTGCCGGAGACCACCCAGCCCGTCATCTTCTCCGCCCACGGCGTGCCCAAGAGCGTGCCGGCGGAGGCGGCGGGCCGCAGGCTGTTCGCCATCGACGCCACCTGCCCGCTCGTGACCAAGGTGCACCGCGAGGCGGAGGTGCACTACCGCAAGGGCCGGCACATCCTGCTCATCGGCCACCGGGGCCACCCGGAGGTGGTGGGCACCATGGGCCAGCTGCCCGACGGCGCCATCACCCTGGTGGAGACGCCGGACGACGCCCGCACCGTCGTCCCGCCCACCGGCCTGCCCCTCGCCTACGTGACGCAGACCACCCTCTCGGTGGATGACACCGCCGGCATGGTCGCCATCCTGCGCGCCCGCTTTCCCGATCTCGCGGAGCCGCACAAGGAGGACATCTGCTACGCCACCACCAACCGCCAGGAGGCGGTGAAGCAGGTGGCGCCCAAGGTGGATGCCATGATCGTGGTGGGCGCGCCCAATTCCTCCAATTCCCAGCGCCTGCGCGAGGCGGCCGAGCGGGCGGGATGCCCGCGCGCGCTGCTGGTACAGCGGGCAGCCGAGATCGACTGGGCGGCCCTCGGCCCCATCGCGCGGCTTGGCCTCACCGCCGGCGCCTCGGCCCCCGAGGTGCTGGTGGAGGAGATCATCGACGCCTTCGCGGAGCGCTTCTCGGTGACCGTGGACACGGTGACCGCCTCCGAGGAGGATGTATTCTTTCCCCTGCCGCGCGCCCTGCGGCCGGATGCGGCGGAGTAATTCGTGGCCGTCTATACCGACGTTTCGGCCGCCGAGATGGCGGACTTCATCGCCCGCTACGACATCGGCACCCTCACCTCCTTCCACGGCATCGCCGAGGGGGTGGAGAATTCCAACTTCCTGGTGCAGACCACGGCCGGCACCTTCATCCTCACCCTCTATGAGAAGCGGGTGGCGCGGGGCGACCTGCCCTTCTTCATCGGCCTCATGCAGCATCTGGCGGCACGCGGCCTCTCCTGCCCGCAGCCGGTGGCGCGGCGCGACGGCACGGTGCTGGGCGAGCTGGCCGGGCGGCCGGCGGCCATGGTCACCTTCCTGCCCGGCGTTTCCGTGCGCCGGCCCACCGCCCACCATTGCGCCGAGCTGGGCGCCGGCCTCGCGCAGCTGCATCTCGCGGGGGCGGACTTCACCATGGAGCGGGCGAACGCCCTCTCGGTGGCCGGCTGGCGCCCGCTGGCGCAGATCGCCGGCGCGGGGGCAGACACAGTGGCACCAAGCCTCGCCGCCACCATAGACGACGAGCTCGCCGCCCTGGAGGGCGACTGGCCGAAGGGCCTGCCCTCCGGCATCATCCACGCCGATTTGTTCCCGGACAACGCCTTCTTCCTGGACGAGGCGCTCTCCGGCATCATCGATTTTTACTTCGCCTGCACCGACGCCTTCGCCTACGATGTCGCCATCTGCCTCAATGCATGGTGCTTCGAGCCGGACGGCTCCTACAACGTCACCAAGGGCCGGGCGCTGCTCTCGGCCTATGGCGCGGCGCGGCCCCTGAGCGCGGTGGAGGTCAAGGCCCTGCCGCGCCTCGCGCGCGGGGCGGCGCTGCGCTTCCTGCTCACCCGCCTGGTGGACTGGCTGAACGTGCCCGCCGGCGCCCTGGTGAAGCCCAAGGACCCCATGGAATACCTGAAAAAGCTGCGCTTCCACCAGCAGGTGGCCGGCGCCGAGGATTACGGCCTCCTGCCATGAAGAAAAGCGTCGAGATCTTCACCGACGGGGCCTGCTCGGGAAATCCCGGCCCCGGCGGATGGGGCGCCCTTCTGCGCTTCGGCGCCCACGAGAAGGCGCTGAACGGCGGCGAGGCCCACACCACCAACAACCGCATGGAGATGCTGGCCGCCATCAGCGCCCTGGAGGCACTGAAGGAATCCTGCGCGGTGGCGCTGCACACCGACAGCCAGTACCTGAAGGACGGCATCACCAAGTGGGTGCACGGCTGGAAGCGCAACGGCTGGCGCACCGCCGACAAGAAGCCGGTGAAGAACCAGGACCTGTGGGAGCGGCTCGACGAGGCGCTGAAGCGCCACGAGGTGCAATGGCACTGGGTGAAGGGCCACGCCGGCCATCCCGAGAACGAGCGCGCCGACGAGCTGGCCCGCGAGGGCATGGCGCCCTTCAAGCTGAAGCGGGCGGTCGGCGCCGGCTCCGGCCTCTGACACCATCAGCCCCGGCCCTCGGCCGATGCCCAGGTCCGCTCAGGCGCTGAACGGGCCGGACCAAAGAAAAAGCCCTTCCGGCGGGTGCCGGAAGGGCCCGGGATCAGGCGGGAGAGGCGGGAGCCTCGCCCCTCGCCTTCGGCATCACTTGCCGCGCTTGAAGCTGTTCCAGGTCTTGGTGATGACCCGCTGCACCGCCGGCTCGTTGGTGGTGACGATGAACAGGCGCGAGAAGGTGTCCTTGTCCGGATAGATGGACGGGTTGTCCAGGATTTCCTTGTCGATGAACTTCTGAGACGCCAGATTGCCGTTGGCGTAGGAGATGTAGTTGGAGTTCTTCGCCGCCACTTCCGGACGCATCATGTAGTTGATGAAGGTGAGTGCCTCATCCACATGCTTGGCGTCCTTCGGAATGGCGAAGTTGTCGAACCACATCAGCGCGCCTTCCTTGGGGATCTGGTATCCCACCTTCACCGGCGGCTTCTTGGTCTTCTTGGCGGCTTCCTCGGCGCGGGTCTTGGCCTGGAAGACGTCACCCGACCAGCCCACGGCCAGACAGATGTCGCCGCGCGCCAGGGCGTTGATATAGCCCGAGGAATCGAACTTCTTGATGTAGGGACGGATGGTCATCAGAAGCTCGCCGGCCTTCTGGATGTCCTCCGGCTTCTTGGAATCCGGATCGAGGCCCAGGTACTTCATGGCGGAGGGAATGATCTCCTCCGGGCCGTCCAGCATGTAGACGCCGCAGTCCTTCAGCTTGGAGATGTTCTCCGGCTTGAAGACGACGTCCCAGGTGTTCAGGGGCACGTCTCCGAGCCGCTCCTTCACCTTGTCCACGTTGTAGCCGATGCCGGTGGTGCCCCACATGTAGTTCACGGCGTGGGCGTTGCCGGGGTCGTAGACGGCGAGGCGATCGGTCACCTCGGGCCAGGCGTACTGCAGGTTCGGGATCTTGGACTTGTCGAGGGGCATGAAGATGCCCGCCTTGATCTGCCGCTGCAGGAAGGAGCCGGAGGGCACCACCACGTCATAGCCGGTCTTGCCCGCCAGCAGCTTGGTCTCCAGCACCTCGTTGCTGTCGAAGACGTCGTAGCGGACCTTGATGCCGGTTTCCTTGGTGAAGTCCTCGAGCACCGTCGGGTCGATGTAGTCCGACCAGTTGAAGACGTTGACCACCTTCTCCTGGGCGAACGCCGGCCCGGTGAGGGCCACGCCGGCGCCGAGCACCAGGCCCAGCCCCACGCCCATGACGGCCGCTTTGAAAGCGCGACTCATCCGCTCTTCTCCTCTGAGAGACGACGGGATTGTCTCTCCCGCCTGCCCTGGGAGGCTATTGCGTCATGCGGTAACGCTCAACCCGAAAAGTCAAAATATGCCGGCAAAAAGCAAAGCGCGGCCGCCCGGAGGACGGCCGCGCCCGGCGGCAAGGAAAACGGGCCGCGATGCGTCAGCATCTTCGCCGGCTCTTGTCATCACAGATAGGTTTCGTACTCCAGCGGCAGGATGACGCGCGTAAAGGCAGCCAGTTCTTCGGCCTTCATCACCGCATACACCCTGCGGTACTCCTCGCCGAATGCGCGCGCGATGAAGGGGGAAGAGGCGAAGCGAGCCACCGCATCCGCCATGGAGGGGCTGAGCTTGGGCGCGTCGCGGTCATAGGCGTTGCCCGCGAGGGCGGGCGGCGGCTCGATTTTGCGCTCCAGCCCCTCCAGCATGCCGGCGAGGATGGCCGCGAGCACGAGGTGAGGGTGCGCCTCCGCCCCGGCGATGCGATGCTCCAGCCGGCGCGCCTTGGGCGGCCCGTTGGGCACGCGCACCGCCACCGAGCGGTTGTCGTAGCCCCAGGTGACGGACACCGGCGCGTAGCTGCCGGGCACGAGGCGGCGGTAGCCGTTGAAGCTCGGCACGAACAGCAGTGTCGAATCGATCATGGTGGAGAGCAGGCCGCCGGCCGCATGGCGCAGCGCGTCGTCTCCCTCCCCGGGGCGGGCGAAGAAATTGTCGCCGTCCCGATCCACGAGGCTCACGTGCACATGCATGCCGTTGCCGGCGAAATCGGCGAGGGGCTTGGCCATGAAGGTGGCGCGCAGGCCGTTGCGCCGCGCCACGCCATCGATGAGCCGGCGCAGCAATATGGCGTCGTCGGCCGCGCCCATGGGGTCGACCCGGTGGTAGAGGTTGACCTCGAACTGGCCGGGCGCCGCCTCGGAGATCACGGTGTCGGCGGGCAGGCCCTGGGCCACGCACGCCTCGCGGATCTCGTGCAGCACCTCGGCGAAGGCGTCGAGATCGGACATGGAATACATGTTCTGCCGCGCCTGCCCGGTGGCGGGGAATACCGGCTCCGGCTCCGCGCCGGAGGCGCCGGGCTTCAGCAGGTAGAATTCCAGCTCGAAGGCGACGCAGGGGGTGAGCCCCAGCTCCGCGAAGCGCGAGACGATCTTGGCGAGCTGCTGGCGCGGATCGAGCCGCCAGGGGCGCCCGCGGGGCGAGCCGTCAGGCTCGTGCATGGTGATGAGCACCTGCGCGGTGGGGCGCGAGGCCCACGGCACCGGCCTCAGCGTGCCCGGCACCGGCCAGCACAGGCCATCCTTGTCGCCGGTCTCCAGGTGGATGCGGGTGGCCTCCACCTCGCAGCCCCACACGTCGAGGCCGAAGATGGACAGAGGAATAGCGACCCCGTCCTTCCACACCTTGCCGAGGGATGCGCCGGGCAGCCATTTGCCCCGGAGGATGCCGGACGTGTCCGGCAGCAGGACCTCCACCACATCGGGGGTGCCGAAGGCATTCAGAAAGGCCGCGGCCTCATCCAGCGGCGCATCGGGCGCCGCGGGTTCGAGAGGCTGGCCGGACGCAGGTGCCGGCATGATGCTCCAGATGACAGTTTGCACGCCCGCTCATCCAAGCGCGAAGCCGCGAAAGCTTCAAGCGCGACGATGACCGGAGTGCACTTCACCCTGCGAAAATTCGCGCGGCGGCCCGGCCCGCACGCGGCGAAGCCCCCGACGGCCGGGGGCGGCCGGCGGGGAGAACTACAGCGCGCTCAACCGCGCTCGACGTCGTAGCCCGCGGCCTTCCAGGCCAGGATGCCGCCCTGCATGTGCTCCTCGAACGGCAGGCCGGCCCGCTGGGCCGCAGCCGCCGCCTGCTGGGAGCGCTGGCCCGAGCGGCAGGAAAACACGAGGCGCTTGCCCGCGTGGTCCGGCAGGGGCTCGGCCGCGAAGCGGCTCAGGGGCAGGTTCACCGCGCCGGGAATGCGCTCGGCCTGCGTTTCGTTGGGCTCGCGCACGTCCACCAGCAGAATGGTGCCGTCGGCCAGGCCGGCCTTCACGTCGGCGGGGGTCAGGTGGGTCACACGCCCGCCGAAGGGGTTTGTCTCACTCATGAATGCGGTGTCCTCGAAAGAAGGCGCAAACCTGCACCCGGGAGCGCCCGCGGCGCAAGCCCCATGCGGCGAGAGAGCTGAGCCGTGACGAGAAAGCCGTGATGCCGAAGCCATCGCCTTCCGGCTGGCGCCGGAGCGCCACCGATGCGCAGCTTCAGAGAGCGTTTTGAGCGGAGCCACCCTCCAGCCTGTGTGCGAAGGGGCAGCAGCACGCCGGGCGGCGGTGGATACGCCGCATCTTCGCCCCATATGTCCGCCCAACTGGCGCCGGGTTCGCGCGGCCAGCCGCGCGTCGTCATCACGGCCCGGGCGGGCAGTCCCGCCGGGCAACAGGGAATTGGGACCATGCTGATCCGCGCCGGGCTCGTCGCCCTCACGCTCGCCGGGCTCGCCACCACCGGCCTCGCCACATCGGCGCAGGCGCAGAACAACACCGCGGCGGGCGCCGTCATCGGCGGTGCCACCGGCGCGCTGATCGGCGGCGCCGTCACCGGGCGCGCCGGCGGCGCGGCGGTGGGTGCGGTGCTCGGCGGCGCCACCGGCGCCATCCTCGGCGCCCAGTCGGAGCAGCGGGCGCCCCAGCCCTCCTATTTCTGGGGCCAGGACGGGCGCTGCTACCTGCAGGACCCCGACGGCGAGGTGATGCGCGTCTCGCGCTCCTACTGCCGCTGATTCCCTTGCGGATTGTTGATCGGCTCCGTTCCCCCGCACGGTTCCGATGAGCAGGAAGGCGCCGGCTCCCATGCCGGCGCCTTTTTGCTGTGGCGCGGCCCATCCGCCCGCCCCCTGGCCGCGGATGGGCAAAGCTGCTGAGATGGTGGACGATTCACTTCATCCGATTCTGCCCCATGCCGCTTCCCCCGCTGAACCCGCCTGACCTCGACACGCTGCGCGCCGGCGGCAAGAGAGCCGTCGCCCAGGCCCTCGCCGCCGTGGAGACACGCCGCGGCCAGCCCGATCTCGTGACCCTGCTCGACGCCGCCGCCAAGGCCGCCAAGGCCCATGTGCTGGGCCTCACCGGGCCGCCCGGCGTGGGCAAGTCCACCCTCACCAACGCGCTGGTGCACCGGGCGCGCGCCGCCGGCCAGACGGTGGCGGTGCTGGCGGTGGACCCCTCCTCCCGCCGCACCAAGGGCGCCCTGCTGGGCGACCGCGCCCGCATCCAGACCGATCCGGAGGACCGCGGCGTGTTCGTGCGCTCCATGGCCGCGCGTGACCGCCTCGGCGGCCTCTCCGACGATGCCATCGCCGCCGTGGTGCTGCTGCGCGCCGTGTATGACCTCGTGATCGTGGAGACGGTGGGCGTCGGCCAGTCGGAGGCGGACATCTCGCTGGTGGCGGACACGGTGGTGCTCTGCATCCAGCCTGCCTCGGGCGACAGCCTCCAGTTCATGAAAGCCGGAGTGATGGAGCTGCCGGACATCATCGTCGTCACCAAGGCGGACATGGTGGAGATCTCCCGCCGCGCCGCCTCCGAGGTGGCGGGCGCGCTCTCCCTCTCGGGCGGGAGCGAGGCGTGGACGGTGCCGGTGGTCCGCCTCTCCGCCGCCAGCGGCGAGGGGCTCGACGCGTTCGAAGCGGCCGTGGACACCCACCGCGCCTTCCTGGCGGCCGACGGCCGGCGCGAGGTCCTGCGGGCCACGCAGGAGGGCAAATGGGTGGAGGAGGCTGTCAAGGTGCGCTTCGGCACCCACGGCCTCGCCCGCGCCCGTGGCATTTGCGCCACGGGCGGCGGCCCCTTCGCCCGCGAAGCCGAATTGGCGGCGCGGTTAACCTCCGATCAACGCTGATCGGCCAATGTTCTTGCCTGTCGCCGGCTCGCAACAGCCGGCGCGCTGAGGGCGTTTGCGGACGGCGTGGACTTGACGGTTCACACGCCCGAACGCGTGAGACACGGCAGTTCCGGGCGGCCGCCGCGCCGCCGGCGCGTGAGCGGACGAGGCAGGACCCATGGCTTCCCCGGATGTGTGGCGGCGCACGCTGCCGCTCGTCGTGGCCCTCGGCGCGCTCGGCGCCGGGCCGGCCCCGCTAAGGGCGGGCGAGGCGGCCCTCGCCGAAAGCGCCGGCGCCGTCCTCATCTCCGCGCCCCTGGCCGCGCCCATGCGCAGCCTGAAGGTCGCGACCCTCGACCTGCCCCGCCCCATCGGCACCGCCCGCGCCGTGCCAGACCTGCCGGCGCCGCCCCCGCCGGTGCCGCAGCCGGCCGCCATCCCCGTCACGCCCGACCGGGAGTTCCAATATCCCCCGCCGCTGGTGCTGGGCACCCCGCAGGCCGCCCCGGCGCCCCAGGCCGAAGCGGCGGAGCCGGCCGCCGGCGCACCCTCCAGGAGCGCCCATCTGGAACTGGCCCTCGACCTGCTGCTGGAGCTGCCGGTGATCCAGGACGACGGCGCGGGGCTTGCGGCCTCCACCGCGTTCGGCATCGATTTCGACGGCATGGAAGCCGCCGACGTGGCGCTGCCCCCCGCGCCCGAGACGGTGCCCGAGGAGGCGCCCGCCAACAACGCATTGGCCGAGGTCTCCCCCGGCGAGGCGAGCGAGCCCGCAGTGCTGCACGACACCACCACCGTGTTCGCCAGCGATCCGCGCCAGTTCCCGCCGCTCGCCTTCGAATATCACGCGCTCGCGGACCAGGGCTTCGTGCCGCAGCCGCTCTCGCCGCCGGCCCCCGCCCCGGCGCTGGCGCCCGCCGTGGCGGAGGAGCAGAGCCCGGAGCGGGACGGCATCTGGCCCTCCCCCGCCCAGCGCCTGCGCCTGGAGGGCGCGCCCCTCGCCCGCGCCCAGAAGTGCCTGGCGGAAGCCATCTATTTCGAAAGCCGCGGCGAGCCCAAGCGCGGGCAGATCGCGGTGGCCCAGGTGGTCGTCAACCGCGTCTTCTCCGGCTACTACCCGGCCGACGTGTGCGGCACCGTCTACCAGAACGCCCACCGGCACCTCGCCTGCCAGTTCACTTTCGCCTGCGACAGCGTGAAGGACGTGATCCGCGAGCCGGACATGTGGGTGCAGGCCAAGGAGATCGCCGCCGACATGCTGGACGGCAGGCTCTGGCTCGACAGCGTGGGCCGCGCCACCCACTACCACGCCTATTGGGTGCATCCGAGCTGGGTGCGGGAGATGCGCAAGCTCGACCGAATCGGCGTGCACACCTTCTACCGCCCCCGCCGCTGGCAAGGCTGATGCCGCAGGCCCGCGTTGAGGCCGCTTGCGCAAAATCCATTCGGCGCCGGTGGACGACCGAGGCCGATGGCCCCTCCGCGTGAAGGCCGCCCGGCCACAGGGAAGGGGCCGGACGCGATGGCGGGAGGCGACCCCGCCGGGCAAGCCGCGGGTTTGAGCGAGGTCACTGCCGGCCGGCATCGGCGGGCCCGTGGCAGCAATGCCCACGCCGTACCGGTGCGTGCACGTACCGCATGCGCGGCCATGTGGAAGCATCGAACGATGCGCGGAAGCACCGGGACTCACCCGCCTCCAGGCCCTGCCGCGCGCACCCGTGAAACCAAAGGCCCGCGAGCTTGGCTCCCGGGCCTTTGGTTAAGTCCACGCGGCGTTTGGTGAAATTTGACGGGCCCCGGCCCCTGACCGGCGCCGAGGCATGGGCCACCCGCCGTCCAGACGCGGCGGACGCGTGCGCTCCATCCGCAAGGCCAGGGGGGCCGCGCTCCGGCTTGGAGGGGGGCTTGCATTTCCGCGAGAATGCCACCGACAGACGCCCGGCGCTCCCGCCGGCCGAAAGGCGAGGCATCGGATCGGGGGGTGATTTTCACGGGAACCGAAGCCCGCTTCGCCGCAGGGGGCGAAGCGAAGGCGCCGCCTCGCGCCCCCCCGGCTCCCCACGCGCCGTGGCTCCAGGCCCAGGCGCGCCCGGAAGGATGACGCCTCCTTCCCCGCGCGGGGAAGGAGGCGAAGCCGTCAGAGGCCGGTCTGGGCTTCCACCACCGCCACCGCCGTCATGTTGACGATGCCGCGCGCGGTGATGGAGGGGCTCAGGATGTGGGCGGGCTTGGCGGTGCCCATCAGGATGGGCCCGACGGGCAGGGAATCGCCCAGCACCTTCAGCATGTTGTAGGCGATGTCGGCGGCGTCGAGGTCCGGCATCACCAGCACATTCGCCACGCCCTGGAGGCGCGAGTGCGGCAGGGCGCGCTTGCGGATGTCCTCCACCAGGGCGGCATCGGCCTGCATCTCGCCGTCCACCTGCAGGTCGGGCGCCCGCTCGCGCAGGATCTCCAGCGCCGCGCGCACGCGCTTGGCCGCCAGCGTCTCGTGGCTGCCGAAGTTGGAGTGGGAGAGCAGCGCGACGCGCGGCTCCAGGCCGAACCGGCGCACGTGGGCCGCCGCCAGCACGGTCATCTCCGCGAGGTCGGGGGCGGTGGGCTCGGTCTGGATCTGGGTGTCGCAGATGAAGAAGTTGCCCTTGGGCGTGATGAGCAGCGAGAGCGCCGCCAGTTCCTTCACCCCCGGCGCGCGGCCGATGATGTCGCGCACCTGGCGGAAGTGCCGGGTGAAGCGCCCCTCGATGCCGCACAGCATGGCGTCCGCCTCGCCGCGCCGCACCGCCAACGCGGCGATGACGGTGGGATGGGTGCGCACCAGGGTGCGGGCCGCATCCGGCGTCACGCCCCGGCGGCCAGCGACGTCGATATAGTCGCGCACATAGTCGCGGTAGCGCGGATCGTCCTCGGGATTGATGAGCTCGAAGTCCTGGCCGGCGCGAATGGAGAGACCGAAGCGCTTGATGCGGCTTTCCACCACATTGGGCCGGGCCACCAGGATGGGACGGGCGATGCCCTCCTCCACCACCGCCTGCACGGCGCGCAGCACGCGCTCGTCCTCGCCCTCGGCGTAGATCACGCGCATCTTGTCCTGCTTCGCGCGGGCGAACAGGGGACGCATGATGAAGCCGGAGCGGAACACGAAATCGTCGAGCACCGCCTGGTAGTGCTCGAAATCGGCTATGGGCCGGGTGGCGATGCCGGTGTCCATGGCCGCCTTCGCCACCGCGGGGGCGATGCGCAGGATCAGGCGCGGGTCGAACGGCGAGGGAATGAGCGAATCGGCGCCGAACATGCGCGTCTCGCCGCCATAGGCGCGGGCCACCACGTCGGAGGGCGCCTCGCGCGCGAGGGCGGCGATGGCCTCCACGGCCGCCATCTTCATCTCGTCGTTGATGTCGGTGGCGCCCACGTCCAGCGCCCCGCGGAAGATGTAGGGGAAGCACAGGACGTTGTTGACCTGGTTCGGGAAATCCGAACGGCCGGTGCAGATCATGGCATCCGGCCGCGCCTCGCGCGCCAGCTCGGGCATGATCTCTGGGGTGGGGTTGGCGAGGGCCATGATGAGCGGATGATCCGCCATCTTCTTCACCATCTCCGGCTTCAGCACGCCGCCGGCGGAGAGGCCGAGGAAGATGTGTGCGCCCTCGATCACCTCGTCGAGGGTGCGCTTGTCGGTCTGCTGGGCGAACTTTTCCTTGTAGGGGTCCATGAGGGTGTTGCGGCCCTCGTAGACCACGCCCTCGATGTCGCAGACCCAGATGTTCTCCTTCCGGGCGCCAAGCTTCACGAGAAGGTTCAGCGAGGCTAGGGCGGCGGCGCCGGCTCCCGAGGCGACGATCTTGAGATCCTCGATCCTGCGGTTGCCCACTTCCATGGCGTTGCGCACGGCGGCGCCGACGATGATGGCGGTGCCGTGCTGGTCGTCATGGAAGACCGGGATCTTCATGCGCTCGCGCAGCTGGCGCTCCACCTCGAAGCACTCGGGCGCCTTGATGTCCTCGAGGTTGATGCCGCCGAAGGTGGGCTCCAGCGCGCTGATGACGTCCACCATGCGGTCCACGGTCAGCGCGTCGATCTCGATGTCGAACACGTCGATGCCGGAGAACTTCTTGAACAGGACCGCCTTGCCCTCCATCACCGGCTTGCCGGCCAGCGGGCCGATGGCGCCGAGGCCGAGCACGGCGGTGCCGTTGGAGACGACGCCCACGAGGTTGGCGCGGGTGGTCAGCTCCGCCGCCTGCAGCGGATCGGCGGCGATGGCCTCGCAGGCCGCGGCGACGCCGGGCGAATAGGCAAGCGCCAGGTCCCGCTGGTTGCCGAGCGGTTTGGTGGCCTGGATCTCCAGTTTTCCGGGCCGGGGCAGGCGGTGATAGACGAGCGCTCCGGAACGCAGATCCTCGGAAATATTCGACGCCATCCTTGCTCCTGCTCCTTCACCATCGCCGCGCTACTTGAGTACCGCGCACCCACGGTCGCGTGTGTACGCCCGCGCGATCTCGATATGATCTCTCTTGCGTCAGTCCTGAAACGGGCGCGAAAGGTAACGGCGCGGTTCGCCGATGTCACGGCCCACCGCACAAATTGAGCAATGCTGCGAACGCACAGGAAGGCTGTGCGACGCGCAGAGGTCGGCGACGAGGACTTTTCCCATGAAGAAACCGCTTGTCATCGGCATCGTGGCCGTTCTCGTCCTCGGCGCCGGCGGCTACGCCGGCGTGCAGTATTGGGCGCAGCACAAGGCCCATGCCGTCATCGACGAAGCGCTCGCCAACGTGCGCGCCACCGGCGCCAAGGCCAGCCTCGGCTCCAGCGCGGTTTCGGTGAAGGACCGCAGCCTGACCCTCGGCGACCTCTCGGTGACCTCGGCCGACGGCGCCCTCTCGCTCACCGTCTCCCGTCTGGCTGCGCGGGGCATGGGCACGCCGCGCGACGGGCGAATCACCGCCGACGCGGTCGAACTCGAGAACGTCACCATCACCCGCACCGACGGCCCCGGCGGCGCGCGCCTGGTGGAGACCCTGCCCCACGTCGCCATCGAGCGCTACGCCGGCCCGCTGGTGGTGACCCCCACCGCCGGCAATGCTGCGGACCTGGTGGCGGCGAACCCGGTGGTGCTCGCCCTGCGCCAGCTCGCCGGCGTGGACGCCGCCCGCGTCGACGTGCCCCACGCCGTCACCCGCATGACCGCCGGCAAGGATGGCCCGCTGCCCGGCCGGGCGCGGGAGCTGACCCTCGACGGTATCGCGGCCACCGATGTGCGCTCCGGCCGCATCGCCCGCTTCTCCATCGCCCGCCTCACGGCCGAGGGCCAGCCGGCCGATCCCGCCAAGGCGGACGCAGGCGCGGCCGCTCCCGGCAAGGCCGGGAGCACCGGCCCCGACGATGCCGCGGACACCGACGACGGCAGCCTGCCGCGGGTGGAGTTAAGCGCCATCCTCGCCCGCGACATCGATATCACCCCGCTGTTCGCCACCCCCGCCGACAGTGGCCTCAAGAGCGTGCTCGGCGCGCTGGAGACCGGCGCCTTCACCATCGAGCAGCAGGACGACATCCGCACCGAGGGCGCGGGCCTCAAGCTCACGTCGGTGGCGCTGAAGCCGGCCGCCATCACCGCCGCGCGCCTCCAGGCCCTCGACGCCCTCTCTGCGGACGAGCCGCCGGCCGACCCCGCGCCGCTGCTGGCGGAGGCCGACGCCCTGCTGCGCGGCATCGCCTTCGGCGCCTTCGAGGTGCGCGACATGCGCACCATCGAGCCCGTGGGCGGCGGCCGCGCCGCCCTCTTCGCCCTCAACAAATACGAGGGCGGAGTGCTCGCCGAGATGCGGTTCGAGGGGGTGGAAGGCGACAGCGACGGGCGCACCATGAAGTTCGGCAGCATTTCCCTGACGGGGCTCGACCTGCCGCGCCTGCTCGCGCTCGCCCATGCCTCGGAGCCGACCCGGCCGGATGTGGCGCTGGGCGGCTTCCGCGCCCTCACCGGCGTCACACTCTCCGGCATCGAAGTGCCCGCCGACACCTCCGGCGACAAGCCGGCCGACCCCATCCGCATCGGCCGCGCGGGGCTCACCTGGGGCGATTTCCCCGATGCGTCCGGCGTGCTGCCGGGGCGCATCCGCTTCGACCTCGCCGACGTCACCGGCCCCATCGACGCGGAGGACGGGGAACCCTTCAACACGCTGGCCGCCGCCGGCCTGAAGGAGGCCACCTTCTCCCTCGCCCTCGGCGCCGTCTACGACCCCGCCACCAGCAGCATCAGCCTCAGCCCCGCCGAGGTGGAGGTGAAGGACGCCTTCCGCACCGCCTTCACCGCGCGTCTGGACAACCTGCCGCTCAAGGCCCTCGCCTCAGAGGAGGCGCTCACGGCGGCGATGCCGGGCGTGAACATCGGTCCGCTCGGCCTCACCATCACCGACCACGGCCTCGCCAACCTGATGCTGCAGCGCCTCGCCGAGGCGGACGGGGTGAGCGTGGAGGAATATCGCGCCCACCTGCTCGACCTGCTGAACCAGGGCATCGCCGCTGCCGCTTCCGGCGCCCCAGAGGCGGCCGCCGTGGGCGAGGCCATCGCCCGCTTCATCCGCGACCCGAAGACGCTGGAGATCACCGCGACCCCCAAGGGCCGGGTGCCCCTGCTCGCCTTCATCAACTCCGACGACCCCACCGCGCCGCTGCAGCTCTTCAGCTTCACCGCGGTCAATAAGCCCTGAGGCCGCAACGGAAGGCCGGCGGGGCAAGACGCCCCCCGGCCCTCAGCCGCCGGACTTTTCCAGCGCCGCGAGATCAATGGCGGAGAGGAAAGCCCGCTTCTCCGCCTCGCCGGCATTGCCCTCGATCATGACGAGGCTGCCGCCGCCGACAAACTGCACCGTGCCATCGCGGGTTATCACGGCGGTACGGCCATCGATCCGGAAGAGCTTCCCCGTCATGCCCAGTATCTGGGCATTGCTGAACATGGCGCTCATCTGCGCGACGATCGGAGATTGGGCGATGATCCTGACGCTCACCTGCTCCTTGCCGCGGGTATATTCCCGCTTGGCGATCAATCCGCCCCCGAACATGGCGACGGCCGCGGCATCGGTCTCGACTTGGCCGGCGGTCCAGCCGGCGGGCGCCGGCGGCAGGAACTTCGCCAGCCCCTCCGCATTGCGCTGGGCCAGCAGCTGGGAGGCCACGTCCAGGGCCTGCCTGGCGTCGGAAAGGTTGCCGGCGGCATAGGCCTTCTGTGCCTCGGCGATGGCATCGGCGATGTCATCGGCACGGGCGGGAAGGCTGGCGGCCGCGGGCGCGGCCAGCAGGGCGAGGGCCAGAGCGAGTTTCGACAGGGACCTGCGCAAGACGACCTCCTCGGCCGGACACACGGATATACCGCCGCTCGTGACATGGAAGCGGCACGCCTGCGCTCGGATCGGCATCCGCCACCGGCCGGCGGCACCGCTCCGCCCGGAAGCAGGGCGCAGGGATGGCCAGCGGCTCCTGCCCCCTCCGCCTGCCCAGGGGACGGGCGCGCAGCGGTCGCGCCCCGGACAATGCCGAAAGGTGATGCCGCCAGCAACGGGGCGCGCCAAAAGAAAACCTCCCGCGCCGGCCGGCGCGGGAGGTCGCATCAAAGAGCTCTTTGCCGTAGCCGGCGCCTTACTTCTGCGGCGGCACCGGGCGGATGTGGAGCTCGCGCAGCTGCTTCGGCGAAGCCTCGTTGGGCGCGCCCATGAGCAGGTCGAGGGCCTGCTGGTTCATGGGGAAGATGGAGATCTCGCGCAGGTTGGTGGTGCCGCACAGGAGCATCACGATGCGGTCCACGCCCGCCGCCATGCCGCCGTGGGGCGGGGCGCCGTACTGGAACGCGCGATACATGCCGCCGAAGCGCTCGATCACCGTCTCCTCGTCATAGCCGGCCAGCTCGAACGCCTTCACCATGGCCTCCGGGCGATGGTTGCGGATGCCGCCGGAGGCGATCTCGTAGCCGTTGCAGGCGATGTCGTACTGGAACGCCTTGATGGTGAGCGGGTCCTGCGTCTGCAAGGCCTCCAGGCCCCCCTGCGGCATCGAGAACGGATTGTGCGAGAAGTCGACCTTCTTCTCGTCCTCCGACCACTCGTAGAAGGGGAAGTCCACGATCCACGCGAGCTCGAAGCGCTCGGTGTCGATCAGGTTCAGCTCCTCGCCCACCTTGGTGCGGGCGGCGCCGGCGAACTTCACGAACTTGGCGGGGTCGCCCGCCACGAAGAAAGCGGCATCCTCCGCCTCAAGGCCGAGCTGCTGGCGGATGGCCTCTGTGCGCTCGGGGCCGATGTTCTTGGCGAGGGGGCCGGCGCCCTCATTGCCCTCGCGCCACATGATGTAGCCGAGGCCGGGCTGGCCCTCGCCCTGGGCCCAGGCGTTCATGCGGTCGCAGAAGGCGCGCGAGCCGCCCTTGGGCGCCGGGATGGCCCACACCTCGTTCTTCTCCACCTCCAGGAGGCGAGCGAAGACCTTGAAGCCGGATTCGCGGAAATGCGCAGAGACTTCCTGCATTTCCAGAGGGTTGCGCAGGTCCGGCTTGTCGGTGCCGTATTTGCGCATGGAGACGGCATAGGGAATGCGCGGCCAGTTCTGGGTCACCGGCTTGCCGTCCGCGAACTGCTCGAACACGCCGCGGATGACGGGCTCCACCGCCGCGAAGATGTCCTCCTGCTCCACGAAGCTCATTTCCAGGTCGAGCTGGTAGAACTCGCCGGGCAGGCGGTCGGCGCGGGGGTCTTCGTCGCGGAAGCAGGGGGCGATCTGGAAGTAGCGGTCGAAACCGCTCATCATGATGAGCTGCTTGTACTGCTGGGGCGCCTGGGGCAGCGCGTAGAACTTGCCGGGATGCAGGCGCGAGGGCACCAGGAAGTCGCGCGCGCCCTCGGGGGACGAAGCGGTGAGGATGGGCGTCTGGAACTCGAAGAAGCCCTGGCCCTTCATGCGGGCGCGCATGGCGTCGATGATGGCGCCGCGGGTCATGATGTTCTTGTGCAGCTTCTCCCGGCGCAGGTCGAGGAAGCGGTACTTCAGCCGGGTCTCCTCCGGATACTCCTGGTCGCCGAACACCGGCAGCGGCAGCTCGGCGGCGGTGCCCAGCACTTCCAGCTCGGTGGCATAGATCTCGACGGCGCCGGTGGCGAGGTCGGGATTCCCGGTACCCTCGGGGCGCAGGCGCACCTTGCCATCGATGCGGATGACCCATTCGGCACGGGCCTTCTCGGCATCCTTGAAGGCGGCGCTGTCGGGGTCCACCACCACCTGGGTGAGGCCGTAATGGTCGCGCAGGTCGATGAACAGCACGCCGCCGTGGTCGCGGATGCGGTGGCACCAGCCGGAGAGCCGGACGTGCTCGCCCACCTCGGCGGTGGTGAGCGCGCCGCAGGTATGGGAGCGATAGCGGTGCATCAAATTGCCCTTTCCAGGCTGAACAGGTGGGGCGCGGGAAGCCTGGGGCTCCTCCCGCGGGGCCCCGCGCGCAGCCGATCGGGCGCGCGCAGCACCACGCGGGCACAGCCCGTGCCGGCCGATGCGCGCGCATCGGCGCGGGCTGTCCGCGTCTGAAGCGGGGGCGAAGGTGCATGCGCCCCGCGCCGTGTCAAGGGTTCGACGCCGGGAGAGCCCCGAGAAAGACGCCGGAGGACGGCGATCCCGCCCCGCGGGGATCATGACTGTTATGCGTGTCAAATTTTGTCGGGGGCCTGTTCGGGCCACGGTCCTGTTTCCGCTGCCACCGGCGTGGTATGACCATCCGGGCGTGAGGCGCGCGCCAGACCGGAGGCAGCGGGCCACCACCAAGACACGGGATACCGAGTGCGTTCAGGCCCTTCCCCTACCGATACCGCTTCGCCCGCCTCCCGCCTGGAGGCCGCCGCCGATGCCCCCCACGAAGACGAGGCCCTTGCGCCCCCACGGCGCCTGCTGCGGCCACGGGCGCTGCTGGTCAGCCTCGGCATCGCCGTCTGCGCGATCATCTGCCTGGGCACGGCGGCGCTCGTCACCTCGCTCTACCGGCAGAGCTACGCCGAGCACCGGCGCGAGGTCCGCAACCTCGCCATCTCGCTCGCGGAGCAGATGGACCGGGCGCTGCAGAGCCTCGACCTCGTGCAGCGCAGCCTGGCCGAGCGGATCGCCGACACGGGCATCTCCACCCCGCAGGAGTTCACCGCCGCGATGGGGCAGCGTTCGATAAACGGGCTGATGCGTGAAAAGATGTCCGGCCTGCCTCATGTGGAAGCCCTCTCAATCGTCGGCAGCGACGGCCGGCTCGTGAACACCACCCGCCGCTGGCCGACCCCTGACATCGATCTCGCCAACCGCGACTACTTCATCGTGCTGAGCAGCATGAAGGGGCCCTCCACCTTCATCGGCGAGGCGGTGCGGAACACTCTGACGGGGGCCGTCACCTTGTTCCTGGCGCGGCGCGTCACCGCGCCCGACGGCACGTTCCTCGGCATCATCCTCGGGGCCATGGCGCAAGCCTCGTTCGAGGAGCACTTCGCCAACATAGACCTTGCCCCCTCCGGCCTCATCGCCCTGCTGCGCGACGACGGCGCCCTGCTCGCGCGCGTGCCCGGCAGCGCCGCCCAGTTCCCCCGCGACGCGGCGGTGCGGGCCGGGGTCGCCCGCGCCCTGTTCGCGCGCGCCGGCGGCGACGACGTGATCCCCGCCGGCATCCTCGACGCGCGCGAGCGGGTGGTGGCGGTGGAGAAGCTCGCGAACTTCCCCCTCGCCGTGGTCATCAGCGACAGCGTGGACTGGCTGGAGGAGCAGGCCTGGCGGCAGATGCTGCCCGTCATCCTGGCGGCCGTGCTGGTGTGCGGCCTCATCGGCCTCGTCATCTATTTCGTCATCCGCCAGCTCGACCGCGAGCAGGCCTTCTCGGAAATGGAGCGCCGCCGGGCGCGCTACGACGCCCTCACCGGCCTGCCCAACCGCCTGTTCTTCGCTGAACGGCTGGCCGCCCGCCTCGCCCGCGCCGGCGATCGCCAGATCGCCCTTCTCTTCATCGACCTCGACTACTTCAAGAGCGTCAATGACACCCTGGGCCACGATATCGGCGACGCTTTGCTCCAGGCCGTCGCCGAGCGGCTGCTGGACGCGGTGGCGGAGCACGACTTCGTGGCGCGCCTGGGCGGCGACGAATTCGCCGTCATCTGCGGCGAGGCCGCGGACGACCAGCAGGCGGAGGCCGCCGCCCTCGCCGTGATCGAGGCCCTGAAGGCGCCCTTCATGCTGGAGCACCACCAGGTGCTGACCGGCGCCAGCGTGGGCATCGCCATGTTCCCGCGCGACGGAACCGACGTCGCCACCCTGCTCAAGTGCGCGGACCTCGCCCTCTACGGAGCCAAGAACGACGGCCGCGGCACCGCGCGCCTGTTCGAGGCCAACATGGGCGACACCGCCCGCGCCCGGCGCGACATCGAGCTCGACCTGCACGAGGCCTGGGAGAAGAGCCAGTTCCGCATGGCCTACCAGCCCATCTTCGAGGCCGCGAGCGGGCGGCTCGCCGGGTTCGAGGCGCTGCTGCGCTGGCGCCACCCCGTGCGCGGGGAGGTGCCGCCCGAGCGCTTCATCCCGGTGGTGGAGGAATCGGGCCTCATCCTGAAGGTGGGCAGCTGGATCCTCGACCAGTCCTGCCGCACCGCCGCCGGCTGGCCGGAGCACCTTTTCATCTCCGTCAACGTCTCCCCCGCCCAGTTCCGGGGCGGGCGCACGGAGCAGCAGGTCCAGGACGCGCTGGAGCGCAGCGGCCTGCCGCCCGCCCGGCTGGAGCTGGAAATCACCGAATCGCTGCTGCTGAAGGCGGACGCTTCCGTGCGCGCCCTGCTGGACCGGTTCCGCGCGGACGGCATCATCCTCGCCCTCGACGACTTCGGCACCGGCTATTCCTCCCTGCGCTACCTGCAGGTGCTGAACATCAGCCGCCTGAAGATCGACCAGAGCTTTATCCGCCGCGTGGTGGACGACCCCCACACGCGGGCCATCGTGAAGGCGATCCTGAGCCTCGCCGAGGCGCTGGAGCTCAAGAGCACGGCCGAGGGCATCGAGTGTCAGGAACAGCTCGACTTCCTGAAGCAGGAGGGTTGCACCCATTTCCAGGGCTTCCTGCTGGGCCCGCCCATGTCCGAGGAGGAGGCGACACGTCTCGCCCGCGCCTCCGCCGGCTGAGGGGGCGGCGGACCCTCACCATCATCCCGCCGCCGGACAAAATCACGCCACAATCCCTTCCGCCCGCGCTCCGACGCGGATATGGTCGCCTTATGGATCTCATCACCACGACGGACGCTCTCGTATCGGCTTGTGAGCGCCTCGCCCGCCATCCCTTCGTCACCGTGGACACGGAATTCCTCCGCGAGACCACGTTCTGGCCCAAGCTGTGCGTCGTGCAGCTGGCCTCCCCGGAGGAGGCCATCGTGGTGGACGCCCTGGCCGAGGGGCTGGACCTCGCGCCCGTCTACCAGCTCATGGCCGACACGCGGATCATGAAGGTGTTCCACGCCGGCCGGCAGGACATCGAGATCATCTGGCATCAGGCCCGCCTCATCCCCCATCCGGTGTTCGACACCCAGGTGGCGGCCATGGTGCTGGGCTACGGAGACAGCATCTCCTACGACCAGCTCGTGCAGCGGGTGTGCGGACACGCCATCGACAAGTCCTCCCGCTTCACCGACTGGTCGCGCCGTCCCCTCAGCCCGGCGCAGGTGGCCTATGCGGTCACCGACGTGACCCACCTGCGGGACATCTACATGCGGCTCACGGCCGACCTCGACACCCGCGGCCGCGCCGAGTGGGTGGGCGAGGAAATGCACGTGCTCACCTCCCCCGCCACCTACGACCAGAACCCCGACACGGCGTGGGAACGTCTGAAGTCCCGCGTGCGCAAGCCGCGCGAACTGGGGGTGCTGGTGGAGGTGGCCGCCTGGCGCGAGCGCGAGGCCCAGAGCCGCGACCTGCCGCGCGGCCGCGTCATCAAGGACGAGGTGATCGGCGAGATCGCCGTGCAGCAGCCGCAGACCCCCGAAAAGCTCTCCGAGCTGCGCTCCCTGCCCAAGGGCTTCGAGCGCTCGCGCTACGGCGAGGCGGTGCTGGAGGCGGTGAAGCGCGGCCTCGCCCGCGACCCGCGCGCGCTCCCGCGCATCGAGCGCGACAAGCCGCTGCCCAACGGGGCCAACGCCACCGTGGAGCTGCTGAAGGTGCTGCTGCGCATGACCGCCGAGCAGAACGCGGTCGCCGCCAAGGTGATCGCCACCACCGACGACCTGGAGCGCATCGCCGTGGACGACGATGCCGACGTGCCGGCCATGAAGGGCTGGCGACGCGAGCTGTTCGGCGAGCGCGCCCTCGCCCTCAAGGCCGGCCGCGTCGCCCTGGCGGTGGAGAAGGGCCGCGTGGTCGCCGTGGAACGCTGACGGCCGCGCCTCCTGCGACAGGAGGCCGCCCCACACGCGGCCGCGAATCCCCCGGGCACCCTCGGCCGCCAGCATATCGCTCCCCGCGGGATGGCACGTCCCGCCTCAGCCGCGCGAGAGGCCGCGTGCCGCCAGTGCCTCCGCGTAGGCGGCCAGCAGCGCCTCCTGGTCCCGCCCGTAGCGGTAGAGCAGCGCCCAGGGATAGATGCCGGTGGAATGGCCGTCGTCGAAGGTGAGGCGCAGGGCGTAATTGCCCACCGCCTCCACGCCGGAGATGCGCACCGCGCGCTTGCCCGCCACCGTCACCTTCTCGTGGGGGGCATGGCCCTGCACCTCGGCGGAGGGGCTCTCCACCCGCAGCAGCTCGGCGGGAACGCGGAAATGCGCGCCGTCGTCAAAGGCGATGTCGAGCGCGTCCTTGTCCTGCGCCAGGCGGATCTCGGTGGGCCAGGCGGCGGGCACCGGCTCGGGCGCGGGGGGCTGGGGGGTCTCCTGCTGGGAGATGTTCCCGGTCATGGCGGGCGGTCCTTGTCTTGAAGCACGGCTTCGTGCGCCGGCTCCCTGTTCATGTCGCTGTGGCATACGATATAAGGAAGTGGCGCCGAAGTCCGCGCGCTGCCGCAGGCAGGGCGGGCTCCTCGAGATCGGCGGCAAGCCGGCGGATGGGGTGGCGCGGGGCGGATGACGAGGAGAGCGAGGCGGTGACTGCCGTGCTGAGGGACCTGATCGACCGGCCGAGCGTCGCCGCCGGCCGCGATGCCGGGCCGCTGGTGGATACCTTCGGCCGCGCGGTGACCTATCTGCGGGTCTCGGTGACGGATCGCTGCGACTTCCGCTGCGTCTATTGCATGTCCGAGCACATGACCTTCCTGCCGAAGCCGGAGCTGCTGAGCCTGGAGGAGCTGGACCGGCTGTGCGGCGCCTTCGTCATGCGCGGGGTGCGCCGGCTGCGCCTCACCGGCGGCGAGCCGCTGGTGCGGCGCGACGTGATGACCCTGGTTTCCAGCCTCTCCCGCCACCTGGAGACCGGCCGCCTCGACGAGCTGACGCTCACTACCAACGGCTCCCTGCTCGCCCGCTACGCAGCCGACCTCGCCGCCTGCGGCGTGCGGCGCATCAACGTCTCCCTGGACACGCGCGATGCCGCCCGCTTCCGCGCCGTGACACGCTGGGGCGACCTCGCCCGCGTGATGGAGGGCATCGCCGCCGCCAAGGCCGCGGGCATCCGGGTGAAGATCAACACCGTGGCGCTCAAGGGCGTGAACGAGGAGGAGATCCCGAGCCTCGTGGAATGGGCCCACGGCGAGGGGCACGACCTCTCCCTCATCGAGGTGATGCCGCTCGGCGAGGTGGGCGAGCAGCGCGTGGACCAATACCTGCCGCTGGATGCCGTGCGCGCGCGGCTGGAGCAGCGCTTCACCCTCTCGGACATCGCCTACCGCACCGGCGGCCCGGCGCGCTACGTGGAGGTCAAGGAGACCGGCGGGCGGCTCGGCTTCATCACCCCGCTCACCCACAATTTCTGCGAGGGGTGCAACCGGGTGCGGGTGACCTGCACCGGCACCCTCTACATGTGCCTCGGCCAGGAGGATGCCGCCGACCTGAGGGCGCCCCTGCGCGCCTCCCCCACCGACGAGGCCCTCCACGCCGCCATCGACGCCGCCATCTTCCGCAAGCCCAAGGGCCACGACTTCGTCATCGACCGCACCCACGGCCCGGCGGTGAGCCGGCACATGAGCGCCACCGGCGGCTAGGGCGATTTCAGCAAAAGCGCGCAGCGGTTTTGCCTCCGGAATTGCGACAGACAAAAAACCTGGAGCCTGTTCGGCCAACCGGTGTCTGGCGAACATGCCCTAACGCCCGCTTCACCATTGCGGCGCGACTGGGGCGCGGCCATGCGCGCCGCGCAGGGCCGCCGAGCGAGCGGCCGGAATTCCGCAAGGTCGGCGCGCGGGCGAATACGCTAAGTACGCAGCATGATCCGCTTTCCGCCGCCGGCTTCCGGCGGCGCGGCGCGGGAACATCCTCCGGCGCCGTTGGCCCGGCGGGAGCGGGAGGGCGCGGACAGCGCTTCCCGGCCTCGCACGTGCCTGCCGGAAGGGGGATGCCGCGTGCAGGGGAGACGCCGCGCACCGGCGCTCCGGCGCGGATCCGGGGAAGCGCGTTCGAAGGGCGAGACATGACGAACGGGACGGGTGGCAACCAGCCGGCCGGCGGCGCGCCGGGAATGGCGCTGAAGGGCGTCATCGCCATGGCGCTGGCCATGGCCATGTTCATCACCAACGACACCTGCCTGAAGGTGGCGGTGCGCGAGCTGCCGCTGGGCGAGACGATTTTCCTGCGCACCCTGCTCTCGGTGCTGATGATCCTGGCGCTGGTGGCGCGGGGCGGAGACCTACCGGCCCTGCCCATGGCCTTCCGCCCGCGCGTGCTGGCGCGCTCGTCGCTCGATTCGCTCACCACCTTCCTCTACGTGGCGGCGCTGGCGGTGATGCCCATCGCCTCCTCCACCACCATCTACATGGTGGCGCCGCTGATGACGACGGCGCTGGCGGTGCCCATGCTGGGGGAGAAGGTGAGCTGGCGCAGCTGGTGCGCCATCGTCATCGGCTTCTGCGGCGCGATCATCGTGACCCGGCCGGACCCCGCCACCTTCTCTGCGTTCGCCCTGCTGCCGGCGCTCGCCGCCTTCTGCGGCTCGGCGCGCGACGTGATGACCCGCGGCATCGGCATGGACATCCCCGGCCCGGTGGTGGGCTTCTCCTCGGGCATCGTCCTGGTTTCGAGCGCCGCCCTGTTCGCGCTGTGGGAGCCCTGGCACATGCCCTCCCTCAAGGTGCTGGGCGTGGTGTGCATCGCGTCCACCGCCTTCGCGGCGGGCACGGTGCTGCTGGTGTTCGCCTTCCGCCACGCGCCGGTGGCCTCGGTCTCGCCCCTGCGCTACCTCATGGTGTTCGGCGCGCTGGTCTCGGGCTACCTGGTGTTCGGCGATCTGCCGGACCTCTGGACCACGGCCGGCATGGTGCTGGTGGTGGGAGCCGGGCTCTATGCACTCACCTGCGAGCACCGGCGCAGCGTGAAGGCGCGCCGCGCGGCGGCGGGCTGCGGCAATGCCGCCATCGGCGCCGCGGTGGCCTGCGCCCCGGCGAAAGACTGAGGCATTTTCCGTTCGCACCGGCTCCCGGCAGGCGTTCTCAGGGGCGGTGCGAGCGCGCGGTTCCTCCGCGCGACCGGAGCCGCCGCGCCCGAAGCCGCTTTGATGCCGAAGGCCCGCGTTGCACCCGCCCGGACCGGCCCCAAGGCCGGAGCCGATGGCATGAGCTCCTTCCAGGGACATGACCCCGGCGGCCCGCTCTCGAAGCGGCCGGCACCGGCCGCCTCAGTGCGTGCGGGGGCGGTATTCACCGGTCACCGGGTCGCGCTCCAGCGGGATGGTCTTGAGCGCGCCGTCCTCAGCCGCCCGCTGGCGATCCATGCGGGCGTTGACGCGGCGCGCCTCGTTGGCGATCACCTTCACCAGGGCGGCGGCGCCGAAGGCGCCCAGGGCGACAACGAGCAGCGGCGGCACGACGGTTCTCCTCGATCCTGCGGCGGCCCCTGTGCCGGGCCCCGGCCGCATCCGCCGCGGGCGGGCGGGAAGGCCCCCGCGGCGTCATTCCATGGCACCCGCCCCTTATAGCACCGGCGCGGGGCGCCGCGTCAGCGGTCCGCCTCGGCCAGCCGATGCTCCAGCACGGTCTTGGCCACCAGCGTCACCAGCGCCAGCAGCGCCAGCAGCGAGGCCACCGCGAACGAGGCCACGAACTGGTACTCGTTATAGAGAATCTCGATGTGCAGCGGCATGGTGTTGGTGAGGCCGCGAATGTGCCCCGACACCACCGAGACCGCGCCGAACTCGCCCATGGCGCGCGCGTTGCAGAGCAGCACGCCGTAGAGCAGCGCCCACTTCACGTTGGGCAGGGTGACGCGGAAGAAGGTGGAAAGCCCCGACGCGCCGAGCGAGACCGCCGCCTCCTCCTCGGACGTGCCCTGCTCCTGCATCAGCGGGATCAGCTCGCGCGCCACGAACGGGAAGGTGACGAACACGGTGGCGAGCACGATGCCCGGCAGGGCGAAGATGATCTTCACGTCCCGGGCCTCCAGCCACGCCGCGAACAGGCCCTGGGAGCCGAACAGCAGCACGAACATGAGGCCCACCACCACCGGCGAGACCGAGAACGGCAGGTCGATCAGCGAAATCAGCAGGCTCTTGCCGGGGAACTCGAACTTGGCGATGGCCCAGGAGGCCGCGAGGCCGAACAGCAGGTTCGCCACCACCGAGATGGCCGCCACCACCAGCGTGAGGCGGATGGCCGCCAGGGCATCGGGATCGACGAGGGCGGCGAAATAGGCGGGAACGCCGCGCTTGAACGCCTCCACGAACACCGCCAGCAGCGGCAGGCCGATGAACAGGCCGAGGAATGCCAGCGCCAGCACCGTGAGGCCGATGCGCACGGCCGCCGGCTCGGTATTCACCGGGCGGTGGCCGTGGCGGGCAAGCGCACGCCCCTCTGAAAGCCCCGTGGGCGGCCCCTCGCTCACGCCGTGCGCCTGGGGCACCTCGCGCAGCGCATCTCGGGGCGGCGCATCCTGGGCAAGCATGCTCATGGGCGGGGTCCTCTGCAACCTGGGCGTCGAGAGCGCGAGGCGCTCCGGCGCAGGCGGGTTCCGGCGGGCGGCACGACGCCCGGACGGCCGGACGGTCTTGCCGCGGTTCAGCACGCGCGGCCGTGCGGCGCGGCGTCATGTTCATGCGCCGCGCGGGCCCGCCCCGAAGGGACGACCGGCGGCACGAGGGCGGCGGAGGGGCGAGGCGCCCATGCCGCCATCATAGGACGATCCCGCCTCGCAGGCATCCTCGGCAAGAGCCGCTCGCCGAACATGCTCCAAGTCTTTGTTTTATCGCAGCTCCGGAGGCAAGAGCGCGGCACGCCCTTGCCGGCTGTTCCGCAGAGAATTTTCAAGCGAAACGGATACCGGCCCGCGTGAAAAACGCGTGGCCTCAATAATCAAGATCGATCTCCGCGCACCGACGCGCGCGGGAAGCCCCTAGATCCCCTCGCCCAGATGGATGCCGCACTCGGTCTTGGCGCGGCCGCGCCAGCGCCCGGCGCGCGGGTCCTCGCCGGGCTTCACGCGCGAGGTGCAGGGCATGCAGCCGATGGAAAGGAAGCCATGCTTCTCCAGCGGGTGGTGGGGCAGCCCCTGGCGCTCCATGTAGGCGAGGAGGTCCTCGCGGCCCAGGGTCGCGAGGGGGTTGAACTTCACCCGCGCGCCGTCGCCCTCCACTACCGGAATGGTGGAGCGGGTCTGCGCCTGGTAGCGCTTGCGGCCGTTGATCCAGGCCGCGTAGGGGGCGAGCGCGCGGGCGAGCGGCTCCACCTTGCGCACGGCGCAGCAGGCGTCCGGGTCCTCGGCCCACAGGCCAGCGTCCTTGTCCCGATCGGCCAGGGCCTGCGGGTCGGGCGAGAATGTGAGCACCTGGGTGAGCCCCAGCAGCTCCACGAGCTGGTCGCGATAGGCCAGGGTCTCGGGGAAGAGATGCCCGGTGTCGAGGAAGACGATGGGCGCCGCCTTGCTCACCTGCGCGATCATGTGCAGCAGCACCACCGATTCGGTGCCGAAGGACGACACCGCCGCGATCCGCCCCGGAAACAGCGCCAGCGCGATCTCGATGATCTTCTCCGGCTCGCTCCGGCGCAATGCGGCGTCGAGGGCGAACACGTCGAGGGGCAGAGGCTGGGAGGGGAAGGCCGGGCGGTCCCCGGCGCTTCCGGCGATGGCGTTCATGCGGGTCGCTCCTGCGGCGCGCGGCGCGCCTCGGCCACGGTGCGCCGGCCATCGCCCGTGGGCTGGTAGAACAGGGAATAGCTGGCGAGCGCCTGGGCGGCCGCGGCGGCGTCGGCCTCCTTTTCCACCACCAGGGCGTCGAAGCCGGAGCGGGCCAGCATCAGGAGCTGGTCGCGCAGCACATTGCCGGTGGCGCGCAGCTCGCCCTTGAAGCCGTAGCGCTCGCGCAGCAGCCGCGCCTGGCTGTAGGCGCGCCCGTCGCGGAACTTGGGCAGCGACAGGGAGATCAGCGACAGGCGCGACAGCAGCGGCTGAAGCTCGCCCACGTCGCGGTCATTGGGCCAGGCGACCCCGATCTCGCCGTTGCGGGCGAGGAGGCTCTCCTTCTCCGCCGCGAGGCGCGCGGCCGAGACGATCACCGGCCCGTCGGGCAGCACCTCGCCGTCGGCCACCGGGGTAAAGGGATCGGCGATGGTCGCGCCGGACTTAACGAGGGGCATAGGCGCGCTCCTTGAAGGGGTCGATGCCGAGGCGCTCCACCGCGGCGATGAAGGTCTCGGCGGGCGAGGCGCGCAGCGCCAAGTAGGTCTCCACCAGCCGCTCCACCGCGTCCACGATCTCGCTCTCGGGAATGGCGGGGCCGATCAGCTCGCCGAGGCGCGCCTTGGAATTGCCCTTGCCGCCCAGGGTGATCTGGAAGAACTCCTCATCCTTCTTCTCCACCCCGAGGATGCCGATGTGGCCGATGTGGTGGTGCCCGCAGGCGTTGATGCAGCCGGAGATGTTGACGTGCAGCCGGCCGATGTCGGCGATGCGCGCGTCGTCGGCGAACCGCTCCGTCAGCTTCTGGGCGATGGGGATGGAGCGCGTGTTGGCGAGCGAGCAGTAGTCGAGGCCCGGGCAGGAGATGATGTCGGTCACCAGGCCCACGTTCGGGGTGGCGACCCCGATGGCGTCGAGCGCCTTCCACAGGGCCGGCAGGTCCTTCTGCCGCACGTGGGGGAACACGAGGTTCTGCTCGTGGGCGACGCGGATCTCGCCATGGGCATAGCGCTCGGCGAGATCGGCGATGGCGTCCATCTGGTCGGCCGTGCAGTCGCCGGGCGGGCCGCCCACGGGCTTCAGCGAGAGGGTGATGATGGCGTGGCCGGGCACCTTGTGGGGTGCCACGGAATTGGCATGCCAGCGGGCGAAGGCGGGATCGGCCAATGCCGCGGAAAGCTCCGCCGGGCCGTCGGCCAGGGCCTCGAAATCGGGAACGGCGAACCGGCCGGCGATGTCGGCGATGGCCGCGTCATCGAGCTTCAGGGCGCCGTCGCGGATCTCGCGCCATTCGGCCTCCACCTTCTGCGCGAAGGCCTCTGCGCCCAGCTCGTGCACCTGGATCTTGATGCGCGCCTTGTAGATGTTGTCGCGCCGCCCGCCGAGATTGTAGGTGCGCAGGATCGCCTCCAGGTAGGAGAGCAGATCCTCCTTCGGCAGGAAGTCGCGGATGGTCTTGCCGATATAGGGCGTGCGGCCGAGCCCGCCGCCCACCATCACCTCGAACCCGGTCTTGCCGTCGCGCTGGTGGAGGCGCAGGCCCACGTCGTGCACGCGGGTGGCGGCGCGGTCGTGCTTCGCGGCGGTGATGGCGATCTTGAACTTGCGCGGCAGGTAGGTGAACTCGGGGTGCAGCGTCGACCACTGGCGGATGATCTCCGCATAGAGGCGCGGGTCCTCGATCTCGTCGCGCGCGGCGCCGGCAAAGGCGTCGGTGGTGGTGTTGCGGATGCAGTTGCCGGAGGTCTGGATGCCGTGGATGCCCACCTCGGCCAGCTCGGCCATGGCATCGGGCAGCTCGGAAAGCTTGATCCAGTTGTACTGGATGTTCTGGCGCGTGGTGAAATGGCCGTAGCCGCGATCATAGCGCCGCGCCACGCGGGCGAGCCGGCGGAGCTGGTCGGCGCTCAGCGTGCCATAGGGAATGCACACGCGCAGCATGTAGGCGTGGAGCTGCAGGTACACGCCATTCATGAGGCGGAGCGGTTTGAACTCCTCCTCGTTCAATTCACCCGACAGGCGGCGGCCCACCTGGTCCCGGAACTCGGCGACACGCTCCTGGAGGAAGGCCCGGTCGAACTCGTCATAGACGTACATGGGGTGCGAACTCTCTTCAGGCCGCGTCGGCGGCGGCCGCGGGCGGGGCGCCCACGGTGGGGCCGAGCACGCGGATGCGCTCGCGCAGGTTGGCGGGGGCGGCGCGCCCCTCCCTGGTGAGGACGACCGAGGCCGCATAGGCCCCGACCGCCGTGTTCTCGTCACCATGGGCGATGTCCAGCAGGCGCAGCACCTCCTCGCCCGTGGCGGCCACCGCCGCCTCGGCGATGGAGAGGCTCCAGGTGCCGGCGGGCGTGAGCCACACCACCACGCCATCCGCGAGGCGGTTCGCGGTGACGGCGGTGGGGCCGGTGATCTTCAGCTTGCGTTGCAGCGGCGAGGTCATCGCGCCGGCTCCCGGTTTTGAAGTTGACAAATTCTGTGGAATTACCACGTCATCATATCGTGGTTACAGGCTAAATTATCGAATATGTATGTGCAATAAATAAAATCACACACATATGCCGCGTGAAATGCGACTTCCCCCGCCTTGCGGCGCGGGAGGCGCCGGTGCAGGCTCGGCCGTGGCCGGCGCCAGCGCCCGCCCATGAACGAGACCAACGAAACCGCCGGGAGGCTCCATGACCGACGCCACGACTTCCTCGCCCATCCTGCTCGACATCTCCGAGGGCATCGCCCGCATCCGCTTCAACCGGCCGGAGGTGCTCAACGCCCTCGACGAGGCCACCATCCTGGCCTGGAAGGCGGCGGTGGACCGGGTGGCGGACGACGACACCGTGCGCGCGGTGGTGCTCTCGGGCGAGGGGCGGGCCTTCCTCGCCGGCGGCGACGTGGGGCGGTTCCACGCGGCGGGGGCGGCGGCGCCGCAGGTGGTGGCCGCCATCATCGACCCCTTCCACCAGGCCATGCTGACCCTCGCCGGCCTGCCGGCGCCGGTGATCGCGAGCGTCCACGGCGCGGTGGCGGGGGCCGGCCTTTCCGTGGCCCTGGCGGCGGACCTGGTGGTGGCCGCCGACGATGCCCGCTTCACCATGGCCTATACCCGCATCGGCGCCACGCCGGACGGCTCGGGCACCTTCTCGCTGCCGCGCGTGGTGGGCCTGCGCAAGGCCATGGAGATGACCCTGCTCTGCGATGCGGTAGACGCCGCCGAGGCCCTGCGCCTGGGGCTGGTGAACAAGGTGGTGCCCGCCGCCGACCTCGCCGCCGAGACCGACGCCCTGGCGCGGCGCCTCGCGGCCGGGCCCACCGCCGCCTACGGCCGGGTGAAGCACCTGCTGCGCGCCTCCTTCTCCCACACTTTGGCCGAGCAGCTCCACGCCGAGCGGGAAGCCTTCATCGCCAGCGCCGGAACGGCAGATTTCGCGGAGGGCGTGGCCGCCTTCGCGGGCAAGCGGCCGCCGGCCTTCACCGGGTGCTGAGGCCCTCCCAGCCGAGGCAGGGCACTCAATTTAACGCATGGAATTTGTTTATTGACAAATTCACATGATTTTATCATGTTCATGGAAAATATGGATCTGTGAACATGACCCTCGCCCAGCGCCAGCTTCTTCGCGACAGCCTCTTCTTCACGGCCGCCTATGCGGTGATCGTCGCCGCCGTCATCTTCGGCTGAGCGGCCGCAGCCACCCTGGGCTCCGCCGGGGCGCCCGCGCCGGGCCACGGCCCGGCGGCATCCTGTCGCCGTTGCGGCCGGATCGGCACGAGATCAACGTTCCGAAATCACCTCATCCCGGCGCCGCGCCAGTCGTCATGGTCGGGCCGCCGGGAGCAGACCCCGCCCGCCGATGCGCGCCCGCCCCGTCCCCCACGCGCGATTCCGCATGCGGCGCACCGCGCCCGAGCGCGCAGGCCTCGGGGACAATCAAGAAGATACGGATGTCCTGGGAAAGGCCCGCGTCCAGGCCCCGTTTCGCCCTGGCACACCCAAGGCGCCCGGGCGCGCGCTCAGCGGGCGAGCGCGACCTGCTGGCTGGTGTCGGTCATCACGCCCACGTAGCGGTTGGGGCCGGCCGGCACCAGGCGTGCGGTCACCTTGCCCTGGTGGTTCTCCAGAACGATGTCCGGGCCCATCATGTCCCAGCCCTTGGTCATGAAGATCTCGCTGGGGCAAGAGACGTCCGCCTGCGCCGACATGCCGCTGAGGCCGCGGGTGGTGGACAGGGTGACGGGACAGGTGCTGTGCCCGTTGTCCCACGAGAAGCTCCACGCGCCGGAGAGCTGCTCCTTGGCGGCGGTGGGGGCATAGGCGGCGCCGCCGGGATTGGCGGGCGGCGGGGCGAGGGGCACGTTGTTGGCGGTCGTGCGGGGGGCGATGGCATCGGCGGCGGAAGCGGTCCGCACCGGCGCCGCCTCGGTCGCGGCGGCTGCCTGGGCCGCGGCGGGGGCGGGAACCTGCGAGGTCTCCACCGCACCGGTGGGCGCGGCGAGCGGCTGGGGTGCTTCCACCCGGTTGGCGGCGACGGCCGAGGGCTTGCCGCCGAAGCCGTCCAGCTCCGTGCTGCAGCCTGCGAGGACCACCGCGAGGCCACCGACGGCCAGCACTGCGCCCTTCCCGGACATGACCCCGCGCCGGGCTTGCCCGCGCCACTCCGCCTTGCGCCAAAAATCCCGCATCAACACACTCCGGACGCGCCCCGCATCCCCGGCTACCCGCCTGCGGCCACCTCCCGGCGGCCACCATCGCGAGCCCGTTCGACGTTCCGATCCCAGCCCGTTCCGGCGCTCGGCGCGCGCCCGCACGGGGGTGAAGGGTGCAACCTTTCCGCAGAACATGGCAGCAGCATGGCTGCTCGGCTAAGCTTCCACCACAATGCGCCGGCGGATGGACGCTTGGTTTCTGCCGCGTTATCCAGCACCGGCCTCGGCCCCGCTCCCCCGTCCGCAGGAGGATGACATGTCCCAGCACCTCGACCCCCGCACCCTCACCCTGCTGGTCACCGGCGCCACCTCGGGCATCGGGGCCGCCACGGCGCGGCGCTTCGCCGAGGCCGGCGCCCGCGTCATCGCGGTCGGCCGCCGGGCCGAGCGCCTGGACGCGCTGAAGGCGCAGTACGGGAACCTCGTCCACACCGCCGTGCTCGACACCCGCGACCTGCATGCGACGCGGAACTTCGTGGACGGCCTGCCGGAACCCTTCCGCGCCTACAATATCGTGTTCGCCAACGCCGGCCTCGCCCTCGGCCTGGAGCCGGCCCAGGCGGCGAAGATCGAGGACTGGGACGACATGGTGGATACCAACGTCTCCGGCCTGCTTTACACCGTGCGTTCCACCCTGCCCGCCATGGTGGCGCGGGGCGAGGGCCACGTGGTGCTCACCGGCTCCGTGGCCGGCGACTACCCCTATCCGGGCGGCAACGTCTACGGCGCCACCAAGGCCTTCGTGAAGCAGTTCGCGCTCAACCTGTGGGCGGACGTCGCCGGCACCGGCGTGCGCGTCACCAACATCGAGCCCGGCCTTACCGAGACCGAATTCTCCGTGGTGCGCTTCCACGGCGACAAGGACCGCGCCGACACCGTCTACGCCGGGGCCCAGCCCATGACCGGCGAGGACATCGCCGAGCAGGTGTTCTTCGCCTGCACCCTGCCCCGGCATGTGAACATCACCCGCATCCAGGCCATGGCCTCGCAGCAGGCGTTCGGGCCGCTGGCGGTGAAGCGCAACCCGGCCTGAACGGCCGGCGCGGGCGGCGGCGCCGAAGGGTGCCTGCCGCGACAGAGAGGAGGCCCGCGGCCCACCGGGCGGCGCGGCGCACGACAGAGCGGGGGAGACGGCGGCGTGAGCGTGCCCAACCTCATTACATTGTTCCGCATCCTGCTGGTGCCCACCATCGTATGGGCCATCGGCGTGGGCGAGATGCAGCTTGCCTTCTGGCTGTTCCTGGCCGCCGGCCTCTCCGACGCGCTCGACGGCTTCATCGCCAAGCGCTTCAACATGCAGACCGAGCTCGGCGCCTATCTCGACCCGGTGGCCGACAAGGCGCTGCTGGTGTCCATCTATGTGGCGCTGGCGGTGGTGGGGCTCATTCCGCGCTGGGTGGCCATCGCCGTCGTCTCGCGCGACGTGATGATCGTGGGGGCGGTGGTGCTCTCGCTGGTGATGGCCAAGCCGGTGGCGATCCGCCCGCTGCTGGTCTCCAAGCTGAACACGGCGGCGCAGATTTCCTTCGCCACCTTCGTGCTCGCGAGTTCCGGCTTCGAGGTGGCGGTGCCGCAGGCCTTCTCCGTCGGGCTGGTGGCCGTGGGGCTCTTGACGGGGCTTTCGGCCGCTGCCTATCTCGCGGAATGGATGCGCCACATGGCCAGTTGAACGGGGAGCCCGGCGGGCGGGGCGAAGGCACCGCGCCCATGCACGCTGCTGCCGCCCTGACGGACCACGACGGGCAGGGAGAGCCCATGCCGGTTCGGATTCGCCTGTGGTTCTGGTTCGGCGCGCTGGCGGCGGTGGTGGCCTCGATGTGGCTGCTCAGCGGCATCCTGCTGCCGTTCGTCGCGGGCATCGTGCTCGCCTATTTCCTCAACCCCATCGTGATTCGCCTTCACCGGCTCGGCGTCGGGCGCACCATCGCCTCGCTGGCGGTGGTGGTGGTGATGCTGCTGGTGGTGGTGCTGTTCTTCCTGCTCGCGCTGCCCATCCTCGCCTCGCAGCTGTTCGAGTTCATCCAGCGCCTGCCGGCCTACGTGGCCCGGCTGCAGGGGCTGCTGACGGAAGAAAACCGCGAGTGGCTGAGCCACATCGTCGGCGACCGGCTGCCCGACATGCAGCGCTCCATCTCCGAGCTGATGACCCAGGGCGTCACCTACCTGCTCGGGCTCCTGTCCTCGGTGTGGGCCGGCGGGCAGGCGGTCATCTCCATGTTCGCGCTCATGGTCGTGACCCCGGTGGTGATGTTCTACATGCTGTGCGACTGGGACAGCATGGTGGAGTTCGTGGACGGCCTGGTGCCGGTGCACCACCGGCAGGCGGTGCACCGCCTTGCCCGCGACATGGACGGCGCGGTGGCCGGCTTTGTGCGCGGGCAGGCGCTGGTGTGCCTTTCCCTCGGCCTCTATTACGCGGTCGCCCTGTCCATGACGGGGCTCAATTTCGGCCTGCTCATCGGCATCGTTTCCGGAGCGGTGTCCTTCATCCCCTATGTCGGCTCCCTCACCGGCCTCGTGCTTGCCATCGGCGTCGCCATCGTCCAGTTCTTCCCGGACTGGGGCATGATCGGCATCGTGTTCGCCATCTTCGTCACCGGCCAGACCATCGAGGGCTACGTGCTCTATCCCAAGCTGGTGGGCGACAGCATCGGCGTGCACCCGGTATGGCTCATGTTCGCGCTGCTGGCGTTCGGCTACCTGTTCGGCTTCGTCGGCCTGCTGCTGGCGGTGCCGCTGACGGCGGTGGCGGGGGTGCTGGCGCGCTTCGCCATCGTTCAATACCACGCATCCTCCCTCTACCGCGGCCCCACCGCGCCGGAGGGGCGCTGAGCCCATGGCGGCCCGCGACCTCGCCCCGCGCCAGCTTCCGCTCGAATGGCCCGCGCAGCCGGCGCTGCGGCGCGAGGATTTCCTCGCCGCCCCCGGCAACGCCGCCGCCCTCGCCCTCATCGACGCCTTCCCGGACTGGCCCTCGAAGGTGGCCTGCCTCGTGGGGCCGGAGGGGGCGGGCAAGAGCCATCTCGCCGCCATCTTCGCCGCCCGCGCCGGGGCCGGGGTCATTGCCGCCCGCGCGCTCGACCGCGACGGGGTGCCGGCCGCCCTCGCCACCGGCGCCCTGGTGCTGGAGGACCTCGATACCGGCCCGGTGGAGGAGGCCGCCCTGTTCCACCTGCTCAACCTCGCCCGCGAGCAGGGCGCCTACCTGCTGATGACCAGCCGCACCCCGCCGGCGAAGCTCGCGATCGCCACCGCCGACCTCGCCTCGCGGCTGCGGGCCGTCCCGGTGTTCGAGATCGCGCCGGCAAACGACGACCTGCTCGCCGCGCTGCTGCTGAAGCTGTTCGCGGACCGCCAGGTGGCGGTGGACGAAGCAACCGTCAGCTACCTCCTGCTGCGCATCCCGCGCTCGGTGGCGGGGGCGCAGAAGGTGGTGGAGGAGATCGACCGCGCGGCGCTCGCCGCCCACCGGCCGGTCACGCGCGCCCTCGCCGCCCAGGTGCTGAAAACGCGTCCCGACCTTGCCACCCCGGAGGACGACGGCGAGGACGAACCCGGCGCGCCGGCACCGTGACATGCGGCCCGCGCCGCTCCGTCATAGAGTAGTCACCTAACCCGGCCATGGTCCGCCCGGACATCAGGGAGCCGATGATGAGCGCACAGGAAGCCGCCGCCTTGCAGGAAGACGAGATCCTCCCGGAGAACGCCCAGAACGCGACCGTCGAGGAGGCGCTCGCCCTGGCGCAGTCGCCGCACCGCTTCATCAATCGCGAGATCTCCTGGCTGCACTTCAACCGCCGGGTGCTGGAGGAGGCTTCCAACCGCAGCCACCCACTGCTGGAGCAGCTGCGCTTCCTCTCCATCTCGGCCAACAATCTCGATGAATTCTTCATGGTCCGCGTCGCCGGCCTGAAGGAGCAGATCCGCGAGGGCGTGCAGACGCGCAGCCCCGATGGCCTGACCCCCTCCGAGCAGCTCACCAAGATCATGGCGAGCGCGGCCCAGCTCATCGCCGACCAGCAGGTGCGCTGGCGCGAGCTGCGCGGCGACCTCGCGGAGGCCGGCGTCACCCTGGTGGACGGCGCCGATGCCTCCGCCGGCGACCGCGCGGCCCTGGAGCGGCACTTCCTGAACCACGTGTTCCCGGTGCTCACCCCCCTCGCCATCGATCCGGCGCACCCCTTCCCCTTCATCCCCAACCTCGGCTTCTCGCTGGCACTGCAATTGGTGCGCGAGTCCGACGGGCGGGGCATGAACGCCCTCATCCGCGTGCCGGCCAAGGTGGAGCGCTTCATCCGCCTGCCCGACAGCATCGCCACCCCCGGCGCCCGCTTCATGACCCTGGAGCAGATGATCGGCCTGTTCATCGACAGCCTGTTCCCCGGCTACAAGGTGAAGGGCCAGGGCGTGTTCCGCGTCGTCCGCGACAGCGACCTCGAGATCGAGGAAGAGGCGGAAGACCTGGTGCGCCTGTTCGAGACCGCCCTCAAGCAGCGCCGCTACGGCGAGGTGATCCGCATGGAGGCCGACGCCGCCATGCCGGAGGAGCTGCGCAACTTCGTGGCCCGCGAGCTGGGCGTGCACGATGACGAGATCTTCGTGGTGAACGGCGTGCTGGCGCTGAACGAGTTTTCCCAGCTCGTCTCGGTGGATCGGCCGGACCTGAAGTTTCAGGCCTACAATGCCCGATTTCCCGAACGCATTCGCGAGAATGGCGGAGACTGCTTTCTGGCCATTCGCGAAAAGGACATTCTTGTTCACCACCCTTATGAATCCTTTGACGTGGTGGTTCAGTTCCTTCGCCAGGCCGCAAGAGACCCCAACGTCGTCGCCATCAAGCAGACCCTCTACAGAACCTCCTCCGACAGCCCCATCGTGAAGGCGCTGGCGGAAGCCGCCGAGGCCGGCAAGTCGGTGACCGCGCTGGTGGAGCTGAAGGCCCGCTTCGACGAGGAAGCCAACATCCGCTGGGCGCGCGACCTGGAGCGCGCCGGCGTGCAGGTGGTGTTCGGCTTCATCGAGCTGAAGACCCACGGCAAGCTCTCCATGGCGGTGCGCCGCGAGGGCGGCACGCTCGCCACCTACGTGCATGTGGGCACCGGCAACTACCACCCCATCACCGCGCGCATCTACACCGACCTGTCGTTCTTCACCGCCGACCCGGTGATCGCGCAGGACGTGGCGCGGGTTTTCAACTTCATCACCGGCTACGCCGAGCCGGGCGAGCTCGACGCCATGGCGGTCTCCCCGGTGTCGCTCAAGCCGCGCCTGCTCCAGCACATCCGCGAGGAGATCGAGCATGCCCGCGCCGGGCGGCCGGCGGCCATCTGGCTGAAGTGCAACTCGCTGGTGGACCCCGTCATCATCGACGCGCTCTACGAGGCGAGCGGTGCCGGCGTGCAGGTGGACTGCGTGATCCGCGGCATCTGCTGCCTGCGCCCGGGCATCCCCGGCCTCTCGGAGAACATCCGGGTGAAGTCCATCGTCGGCCGCTTCCTGGAGCATTCGCGCATCTACTGCTTTGGCGCCGGCCACGGCCTGCCGAGCCCGCAGGCGCTGGTCTACATCTCCTCGGCCGACCTGATGCCTCGCAACCTCGACCGCCGGGTCGAGACCCTGTGCCCCATCACCAACCCGACGGTGCACGAGCAGGTGCTGGACCAGATCATGGTCGCCAACCTTATCGACAACCAGCAGAGCTGGCGGGTGTTGCCGGATGGCTCCTCGGAACGCATAGTCCCCGCGCCGGGCGAGGAACCTTTCAACGCCCATCAATATTTCATGACCAACCCGAGCTTGTCAGGACGTGGAAAGTCTCTCAAGGATTCTTCGCCGCGCAGTCTTCTCGTCCGCCGCTGAGGCGGTCGACGATCCCCACCGGGCGCCGGGACGGTTGCCGGTGGGGGCGCCCGTCGCGGTGATCGACATCGGTTCCAACTCCGTGCGCCTGGTGGTGTACGAGGGGATGAACCGTGCGCTCACCCCGGTCTTCAACGAGAAGGCGCTGTGCGGCCTCGGCCGTGAAGTGCTGTCCACCGGCCGGCTGGCCGAGGACGCGGTGCAGCGCGCCTTCTCGGCGCTGCGCCGCTTCAAGGCGCTGTGCAATGCCATGGGCGTGGGCGCCATCCACGCCCTCGCCACCGCTGCCGCCCGCGACGCGGAGAACGGCCCGGCCTTCATCGCCGAGTGTGAGGCCATCTGCGGCACCACCATCGAGCTGCTCACCGGCAGGCGCGAGGCGGAGCTGGCGGCCTGCGGCATCCTGGCCGGCGTGCACGAGCCCGACGGCGTGGTGGGCGACCTCGGCGGCGGCTCGCTGGAGCTGGTGAACGTCAAGGACGGCCAAATCGGCACCGGCATCACCATGCCGCTGGGTGGCCTCGCCCTGCAGGACCGCTCCTCGCGCTCGCCGCGCAAGGCCGAGAAGATCATCAAGGAAACCATGCCCGACGCGGGCGTGCTGAACGATCTCGCCGGGCGCACCTTCTATGCCGTGGGCGGCACGTGGCGGGCGCTGGCGCGCCTGCACATGTTCCAGAAGGGCTATCCGCTGCACGTGATGCACGGCTACGTCATCCCCGCCCGCGAGGCGCTGGACTTCACCCGCATCGTGCACCGCGCCGATGCCGAGACGCTCGCCCACATCGACGTCATCTCCGATGCCCGCCGGCCCCTGCTCGCCTATGGCGCGCTGGTGCTGGAAAACGTGGTGCGCCTGGGACGGGCCTCGCAGGTGGTGATCTCCGCGCTCGGCGTGCGCGAGGGCCTGCTCTACTCCCTGCTCCCGCCCGAGGCGCGGGCCGAGGACCCGCTGCTGCTGGCGGCAGCCGAGCTCAACATGCTCCGCTCACGCTCGCCGCGCCACGGCGAGGAGTTGGTGGGCTGGACCGACGCCTTCTTCGCCTCCTCCCAGGTGCTGGAGGAGAGCGCGGACGAAACCCGCCTGCGCCAGGCCGCCTGCCTGCTCTCCGATGTCAGCTGGCGCGCCCACCCCGATTACCGCGGCGAGCAAAGCCTCAACATGATCGCCCACGCGGCCTTCGCCGGGCTTGAGCACGCCGGGCGCGCCTATCTGGCGCTCTCGGTGTACTTCCGCCATGTGGGCATCGGCGCCGACGATGCGGAAACCCGCATCCTGGAGCTGGTGAGCACCGGCCAGCTCGACCGCGCCCGCATCCTGGGCGGGGCCATGCGGGTGGCCTACCTGCTCTCCGCCGCCATGCCCGGCACCCTGCCGCGCACGTCGCTGGTGGTGCGGGGCGAGCAGCTGGTGCTGAGCGTGCCACGCGACCTCTCATCGCTGGTGAACGAACGCGTGCAGGCCCGCCTGCGCCAGCTCGCCAAGCTCATCGGCCGCGAACCGCAGACCGAGGTGCTGGACTAGCGCCTCCCGCAGCCCCGCCGGGCGAGGCGGGGAGACACGGTCATGGCGGACCCTGGCTCATCGCGCCGATGCGCCGCCTTGAAGCCTCCGGCGAACCGGCACCCCGGCACGCCGGGGGAGACCGGACCCGGCCGGCATGTTCCGCCGGATGCTCCCACCGCCTGCCCGGTCCACCGGGCAGATCCGCCCGGAGCCACACCACGTCTCGCCCACCGTCCACGTGACGCTCAGCCGAGCCCAGCGGTTCGCCCGCGCCACAGCGGGAAACACGGACACCGCCCAAGGCATCCCGCCGGCGCGCCTGCATCGGGTTTCAGGCGAGCCGGCCTTTCGGCTCGCTGAAGGCCGCAGAGCCTCGCGGCCATCCAAGCGGCGCTCAGCTCGCGCGCTGCGATCTACAGACGCCACGGCGGAGAACGCAGACGTCGCCCAAGGCATCCGCCTCCGGGTGTCACGCCAGCGGGCCTCTCCGCTGGCCGAAAGCCGCAGCGCCTCGCCCGCTTAAGCGGTGCAGAGCGCCTGCCTCAGGCGTCGCGGAGGCCCGCGTGTCGGCCATCGACGGCTACGGCGTTTCGCCGATTGCCGCAGCAACGCTCAGCGGGGGCACGGCGGTTGGCCCCCGCCATGGCGCAAAACGCGGACATCGCCCAAGGCATCCGGCCGATGCCTCTTCCCCGGGTGTCATGCCAGCGGGCCTCTCCTCTGGCCGAAGGCCGCAGCGCCTCGCCCGCCCAAGCGGCGCAAACGCCTGCCTCAGGCGTCGCGGAGGCCCACGTGTCCGCCGTCAACGGCTCGGCGGCTCGCCGACTGCCGCAGCGATGCTCAGCGGGGGCACGGCGGTTGGCCCCCGCCATGGCGCAAAACGCGGACATCGCCCAGGGCATCCGGCCGATGCCTCTTCCCCGGATGTCATGCCAGCGGGCCTCTCTGCTGGCCGAAAGCCGCCACGGCTCGCCGGCCGTCCAAGCGGCGCAGGCGCCTCCTTCAGGCATCACGGGAGCAAGGGCTTCGGCGATCAACGGCGACAGCGTCTCGCCCGCTGTCAAAGCAGCGCTCGGCCGGGCGCGGCGGTTGGCCGACGCCACGGCGGAGAACGCAGACGTCGCCCAAGCAAGGCATCCCGACAAGGCCCGCGTCACGTCAGCCGGGCCTTCCGACCGGCCGAAGCCGGCGGAAGCGCCGGGCCGGCTGGTGCCCGGCCCGGTGGCGGCGCCCCCTCAGGACAGGCCGGCGATGAAGCCGTCGGGCGTGACGAAGATGTGCTCCGCCGCGGGGTGCGAGGGCAGGCCGGGCATGGTCATGATGTCGCCCGCGAGCGCCACCACGAAGCCGGCGCCGGCGGAAAGCCGCACATCGCGGATGGGCAGGGCGTGGCCGCTCGGCGCGTTGCGCAGGCTGGGGTCCGCCGAGAAGGAATACTGCGTCTTCGCCATGCACACCGGCAGGCGGCCGAAGCCCGCCGCCTCGAACTCCCGGAGCCGGCTCAGGGCGGTGGCTGAGAAGTCCACCCGCCCGGCGGCGTAGATCTCGCGCGCCACGGTCTCGATCTTGTCCTTCAGCGGCATCTCGTCCGGATAGAGGAAGCGGAAGTCGGCGCCGCGCGCGGCGAGGTCCATCACCGCGCGGGCAAGGCCCTCGGCGCCGCGCCCGCCGTCCGCCCAATGGGAGCAGACGTGGACCTCGACCCCCATGTCCGCGAGCGCGCCGCGCACCGCCTCCACCTCGGCCGCCGTATCGGTGGTGAAGCGGTTGAGCGCTACCGCAACCGGCAGGCCGAACTTGGCGAGGTTCTCCACGTGGCGCCGGAGGTTGGCGGTGCCGGCCACCACCGCAGCGACGTTCTCCGGGGCCAGTTCCTTCACCGGCACGCCGCCGTGCATCTTCAGCGCGCGGATGGTGGCCACCACCACCGCCGCCGAGGGCGCGAGCCCCGCCTGCCGGCACTTGATGTCCAGGAACTTCTCGGCCCCGAGATCGGCGCCGAAGCCGGCCTCGGTCACCACATAGTCGGCCAGCGCCAGGGCGCTCTTCGTGGCCATCACGGAGTTGCAGCCGTGGGCGATGTTGGCGAAGGGCCCGCCGTGCACCAGAGCGGGCGTGCCCTCCATGGTCTGCACGAGGTTGGGCTGGAAGGCATCGCGCAGCAGCGCCACCATGGCGCCGATGCTGCCGAACTCGGCCGCGCTCACCATGCGGCGGCCGCGGGTCTGGCCCACCACCATGCGGGAGAGGCGGGCGTCGAGGTCCTCCAGGCTGTCGGCGAGGCAGAAGATGGCCATCACCTCGCTCGCGACGGTGATGTCGAACCCGTCCTCGCGCGGGAAGCCGTTGGCCGGGCCGCCGAGGCCCACCGTGATGGCGCGCAGGGCCCGGTCGTTGAGGTCCATCACCCGCCGCCACGCGATGCGCCGGGCGTCGAGGTCGAGGCCGTTGCCCCAGTAGATGTGGTTGTCGATGAGGGCCGACAGCAGGTTGTGCGCGGCGGAGATGGCGTGGATGTCGCCGGTGAAGTGCAGGTTGATGTCCTGCATGGGGATGATCTGGGCGCGCCCGCCGCCGGTGGCCCCGCCCTTGGCGCCGAACACCGGGCCGAGGGAGGGCTCGCGCAGGCACACCGCAGTCTTGGCGCCGAGCCGCGAGAGGGCATCGCCGAGGCCGATGGTGGTGGTGGTCTTGCCCTCGCCCGCCGGGGTGGGGCTGATGGCGGTGACGAGGATGAGCCGGCCCTGCCCCGTCCCCGGCGCTGCCCCCTGCCCCGCGCCGGGCGCGTCCTCGCCCAACCGCGCGTCGAGATCGGCGATGAAGTCGAGCGAGAGCTTGGCCTTGTGGGGGCCGTGGCGGAAGATGGCGGCGGCCGGAATGGCGAGCCGCGCCGCCACGTCCTCGATGGGCAGCGGCGTGACGCTGGCCGCGATGGCGGCGTCGGAGGCCGGATCGACGGGACGGGCGGTTCTTTGGTGCATCAGGAGATTCCCAGGCAGGCTTGCGCGCCGACCCTAATGCACCCTTTGCGTCTCCCGCAACGCGGCAGACGGGCGGAAATCGTCGGAGAAGCCGCCTTGCGGCGCAAAATCCGCGCGCGGAAAGGGGAAAACGGCCGCCACGAGGCCTAATTCCAGGCGGAAGCCCCGATCCAGGCCATCAGGGGCCGGGCACCTCGGGCGCGAGCAGGCAGCGGTCTCGCCCCGCGCGCTTGGCCGCGTAGAGCATGCGGTCGGCGCGCTGGATGACCTCCGCCAGGGTCTCGGTGGGCCCCGCCTCGGCGACGCCGAAGCTCACCGTCACCGCCCGTCCGTCGCTCAGTTCCTCGAACACGGCGTCGCGCATGGCACGGCCCACCCGCTCCGCGATGGCGAGAGCCTTGGCCCCCTCGGCGCGCGGGAGCAGCAGCACGAACTCCTCGCCGCCGAACCGCGCCGCCATGTCCGAGTGCCGCAGCTCGCCCGAGAGCAGGTCCGCGAACTGCCTGAGCACGCTGTCCCCGGCCGCATGGCCGAAGCTGTCGTTGATGGACTTGAAATGGTCGAGGTCGCCATAGGCGATGCTGAGAGGGCGCATGCCGGGATCGTTCCACAGCGGTATCGCGCCGTTGTGGAAGCCGCGCCGGTTCAGGAGGCCGGTCAGGGTATCGGAGCAGCTCTCGCGCCGATAATCCTCGACCACGTCCAGGGACACCGCCACGAACAGCATGAGGGCGATCAGCAGACCGGCGATGAAGACGGAGAAGTTCAGCGCCTGCCAGAACATGGAGGTCGCAAACCTTCTGCGAACCTCGTCCAGGTCCACGCCGTCGGCGATGAGGTGGTCGAGGCGCGAGATCTCGCCCGCGAAGGGGGCAGTCAGCGCGGTGCGGACGAAAAAATGAAGGCCGAACAGCAGCAGGACCCAGAAGAACACCCGGTCAAGCATGCCGCTTCCGCGCGCGGCGCGCACACGCAGCGCCACCCGCACGACGATGATGCCATAGCCGAAGTTCTGCACGTAGATGCGCATGACGAGGCTGTGGTCCACGAAATAAAAATAGCAGACGAGAACCACAACCCCGATCGCCAGAGCGGGCGTGAGCCAATCGCGCCCGGTCGCGCCAAAGCGCATGGCGATGCCCTGCGCAAGCAGGCAGATGCAAAGCGTGTATGTAACCGTGGAGGCCAGGACATTCGGCCAGCCGTCCCGCGGAATTGTCAGCATCTGCGACAGAGCTGCAACCACGTAGCAGAGGAACGACAATGACAGAATGAGAACGTAGAGGCGGTCTCGGCGGTGAACCCAGACCCCCAAATACAATGCACTGAAGAAGAAGGCGACGATCGGCCCCGTGTAAAGATAGAGCCCCCCGGCAGCCATGGCGTTCTCCAGCGAATTCGCAGCTCGCGAAATTCTTCGTACATGGCGTGGCCTGGCTACCCTCGCCAGCCGGCTCCATCTGCACCCGGCTGCCCGCGAAGCTCCATCCCCGATGGGTGGAAGTCAAGCGCCGTCAGCGCTTGTAGAGCCAGAGCCGCAGCTCGTCCTTCAGGCGGCGGAAATCGTAGAACGTGAAGGCGAGGAGGGCGGTGGCGGCCAGCGCCAGCAGCGCCGAGACGGCGCCCGGCCATTCGAGCGCCGAGGCGCAGAAATCATAGACGAGATAGGCGAGCAGGGCCGTGACCGCGAACGCCACCCCGAAATAGATTCGCGCATCCAGCCGCGCGAGGGCGATGCCCACGCCCACCCAGATGACGACCGCCACCAGGATGGCCCAGCCCCAGCCGAGCCCGAACTGCCGCGCCACGAAATTGCCGCCCGCACCGCACAGGAGAACGAAGCCGACAAGCAGCAGCAGCCCGGCGCGCAGGCGGAGGATGGAGGCCTTCTGCGCTCCGGTCGATGGGCTGGACATGATGCCCTTCCTTAAGGTGAGATCACAGGTTCCGGACGGGGGCCGCCCGAGACGGGGATGCGTACGATGCGGCGAATGCTCGTGGTACTCAATGCCAAAGCTGGCCATCTGCTCGATCTCGGGGCCGAGCCCGTGCGCCGGCAGGTGGACGCCGCCCTCTCCCGCGCCGATCTCGACGTGAAGGTGGAGGTGGCCGCCGGCGCCGCGCTCTCCGCCCTCCTGCGCGAGGCGCCCGAGGCCGGCTACGACACGGTGGTGGTGGGCGCCGGCGACGGCACCCTCTCCAGCGCCGCCGCGCTCTATGCCAATACCGGCACCGTGCTCGGCGTGCTGCCGCTCGGCACCATGAACCTCCTCGCCCACGACATCGGCCTGCCGCGCGACCTTGCGGGCGCGCTCGCCGCCCTGGCCGATGCCCGCCCCATGCGGATCGACCTCGGCACCCTCAACGGGCGGCCGTTTCATTCGGTCTCGGGGGTGGGCTTCTTCAGCCAGATGGCGCTGGCGCGCGAGCAGGAGCGCGAACGGCACGGGCGCGTGGCGGGCTGGCTCATCGCCCTGGCCAAGGCGGCGTTCCGGGCCGGGCGGATGTCGCTGGAGCTGGAGCTGGCCGGCGCCTCCCACCCGGTGGAGGCCTACGCCGCCCTCGTCACCGTCAACGCCTTCGACGCACCAAGCCTCCACCGCGCCCGGCTCGATGGCGGCCTGCTGGAGGTGCTGGTGGCGGAGGACCGCGGCACCCTGGCGCGGCTGAAGGCCGGCGCCGACGTGCTGGTGGGCGGCTGGCGCGACAACCCCGGCATCCACGTGTTCACCACGCCCCGTGTCACCATTCACGCGCGGCGCAGCCGGGCCTGGGTCGCCACCGACGGGGAGGCGGCGCGCGAGAGCCTGCCGCTGCGCTATGCCATCGCTCCCGGCGCGTTGAACCTGCTGGTGCCGCGCGCCGCGCCCCAATGGCGCGGGCGCGAGGACATCACCTGAGCCGCCGGCGGGGGATCGCGGGCGGGGCAACCGCCCTCTATGGTGCCCCCGCCCCCTCACGCCGAGTCGCAGTCATGCGTTGTGAAACTTCCCCGTCCCTCCGTCCGCGGGCGGCCTGATGCGCTTTCCCGCCCCGCTCATTCCCGCGCGGCTGGTGCGCCGCTACAAGCGCTTTCTCGCCGACGTGGTGCTGGAGGACGGCACCGAGACCACCGTGCACGTGGCCAATTCCGGCGCCATGCTGGGGCTCGGCACACCGGGCAGCCGGGTGTGGCTCTCCCGCAGCGACAGCCCCACGCGCAAGCTGCCCCTGAGCTGGGAGCTGGTGGAGGCCGATTTCGGCGCCGGGCCGGAGCTGGTGGGCGTCAACACCATGCACCCCAACACCCTGGTGGCCGAGGCCATCGCCGCCGGGCAGGTGGCGGGCCTTTCCGGCTACGGCCGGCTGCGGCGAGAGGTGAAATACGGCGTCAACAGCCGCATCGACATCCTCTTGGAGGAAGAGGGGCGGCCCGCCTGCCTGGTGGAGGTGAAGAACGTGCACCTCATGCGCGCGCCCGGCGCCGCCGAGTTTCCCGATTGCGTCACCGCGCGCGGCGCCAAGCACCTGGTCGAGCTTTCCGCGGAGGCGCGGGCCGGGCGGCGGGCGGTGATGGTCTACATCAGCCAGATCGGCTCGGCCCGCGCCATCGGCCTCGCGCGGGACCTCGACCCGGCCTATGGCGCCGCCTTCGACGCCGCGCGCGCGGCGGGGGTTGAGGCCATCGCGCTCGCCTGCGCGATCACCCGCGAGGCCATCGAGGTGGCGGCCGAAATCCCCATGATCGGCTGATGGGCCGCCCGGCGCTTGCTTTGGCGGCGAGTTGGCATAAATCTTGGGGGTAAAGCATCCGATCAGAACGGTTCCGGCCGCGCCCCGGCGGCGCCCGGCGAGAAGGCGACATCATGACCTACGTGGAAGCGGCGGACGCGCCGCTCAGGAAGACCGGACACATCAAGCTCTACGGGCCCGAGGGCTTCGAGGGCATGCGCAAGGCCGGCCGCCTCGCCGCCGAGATCCTCGACGCCATCGCCGAGATGATCGGGCCGGGCGTGACCACCGCCGCCGTCGACGCCCTGGTCTATGATTTCGCCGTCGCCCACGGAGCCTATCCGGCGACCCTCATGTACCGGGGCTATCGCTACTCGGTGTGCACCTCCATCAACCACGTGGTGTGCCACGGCATGCCCAATGCCAAGCCGCTGCGCGAAGGCGACATCGTGAACGTGGATGTCACCGTGGTGCTCGACGGCTGGTACGGGGATTCGAGCCGCATGTACGCCATCGGCGAGATCCCCCGCCGGGCCGAGCGGCTGCTGGACGTGACCTATGAATCCATGATGCTCGGCATCGCCGCCATCAAGCCCGGCGGCCATGTGGGCGACATCGGCGCCGCCATCCAGGAGTTCGTGGAGCCCCAGCACATGAGCGTGGTGCGGGACTTCTGCGGCCACGGCGTGGGCCGGGTGTTCCACGACGAGCCCAACATCGTGCACGTGGGGCGGCGGGGCGAGGGCCCGCAGCTGGTGCCGGGCATGATCTTCACCGTGGAACCCATGATCAACCTGGGCCGCCCGCACGTGAAGGTGCTCTCCGACGGCTGGACCGCCGTGACCCGAGACCGCTCCCTCTCCGCCCAGTTCGAACATGCCGTGGGCGTGACCGAGACCGGGGTGGAGATCTTCACCATCAGCCCCAAGGGCTACCACAAGCCGCCCTACGCCACCGCCTGACGGTGGCGCGGGCATGGCCCGGCGGCGGGAAATCGCGCACCATGCGGGCGGATCGATTCGCGCCCGCGCGTCCGCGGGCGGCGGGGAATGAGGACCCATGGCTGGAGAGCCCGAAGGCGGCCTGAACGAGGCGCCCCACTTTCACGGCCATCGCGACCGCCTGCGCGCCCGCTTCCGCGAGGCCGGCGCCCAGGCGCTCGCCGACTATGAGCTCCTGGAGCTGATCCTGTTCCGCGCCATCCCCCGGCGTGACGTGAAGCCGCTTGCCAAGGCGCTGCTGGAGCGGTTCGGCTCGTTCGCGGAGGTCATCACCGCCCCTGCCCCCCTTTTGGCCGAGATCCCCGGCGTGAAGGATGCCGTGGTGACCGAGCTGAAGCTGGCCGAGGCCGCCGCCCAGCGCCTCGCCAAGGGCCAGGTGAAGCGCCGCCCCGCCCTCTCCTCCTGGAGCGCGGTGCTGGATTATTGCCGCACCGCCATGGCCTATGCCGACCGCGAGCAGGTGCGCGTGCTGTTCCTCGACAAGCGCAACCAGCTCATCACCGACGAGGTGCTGCAGACCGGCACGGTGGACCATGCACCCGTCTACCCGCGCGAGGTGGTGAAGCGGGCGCTGGAAGTCTCCGCCTCCGCCATCATCCTGTGCCACAATCACCCTTCGGGCGATCCGACCCCCTCGCGCGCCGACATCGACATGACCAAGCGCATCATCGACGTGGCCAAGCCGCTCGGCATCGAGGTGCACGACCACATCATCGTCGGCAAGGACGGCCACGCCAGCCTGAAGGGCCTGCGCCTGATCTGAGACCGCCGGCGCCGGCCCTTCGGTTGGCGTCGAAGGGGTTTGGCTCAGGTATCGCGCGGGGGTGACCCAGCGCCCATGAGTCCGGCTCACGCCCCTTCGGCAGAATACGTCCCCGCACGGGGCCAGCCAGCGGCAGGCGCGCGGGGCGATCTGCGCGGGCGCAGCGCATCCACTCCAGCGAAATAGGCCTGCCTCGCACCGGCCATCGGCCCGCTGCCACGCGACACGCTCCACCCGCCGGGCCTGGACGGTGGCACGCGACAAGGCCGCCGGCGGCGGACGTGCCGCGAGAAGGCCGGCGGATCTACACCGCCCGATCGCACGTGCCGGGCGCGCCACCCCCACATGAAATCCCTGCACCACAATGGTGCCGTGGGGCGCGACAGCGCACGGCGCCCTCGGCGGCCTTTCCGGCAAAGCAGCGCTTGAGAGGGCTCGCGCAACAAAAAAGGCGCCGCGCGATCGCGCGGCGCCCGGTTCCGTCGGGAGACGGAAGTTCAGATCACTTCAGCGCGTTCAGGCTGGTGTCGATCGAGAGGCTCGCCACGAAGCGGTCGCCGCAGGCGTTCGAGAGGCCAGACACCTGGCCGCAGGTGTTGAACGAGCCGTTGGGCAGGTAGCCCTCGGAGAGATCCGAGCCGTAGTAGCGCAGGTCGAGGGTGGCAGCCTTGTAGGTGAAGGCGGCACCGACGTTCCAGGTGGTGTAGGACGGCAGCTCGTAGTTCGCAACGAAGATGTTGCTGTAGTTGGTCGTGCCCAGCCACTGGTAGCCGACCTCGCCCGACACGTAGAAGCCGACGTCCTTGACGGGGCTCCACTTGGAGAAGTCAACCTTCAAGGTACCGGACAGGTAGGTGTCGTCCGAGCCGGTGCCCACATAGTTGCTGGAGTAGTACAGGTTACCGCCAACGGTGAAGATGTCATTGATGACATAGGTCGGCTTGAAGTACACTTCCCAGTAATTCATGTTCGCGGCGGGCACACCCAGCGCGTAGGAATTCTCGGAGAGCTGGCCGGGATAGTAGTAGTAGACGTAACCGACGTCGAGGGTGAGGCCACCCCAGGTGTGACGCAGGCCGCCGTAGATATCCATCTCGGCGGACGGATCGGTGAGGCCGGTGACCTGGTAGTTGTTGATGACCGCCGGGAAGTTCACGCTGGACATGAACAGGCCGCCGTACACCCAGTCGAACAGGCGCAGCTCGGCATAGCCCTGCACGGCCGGATCGCCGTTGGTCTGGGTCATGCCGCGGAAGATGTAGTCGCTGGTGAGCTTGGCGCCGAACGCGAGATCCCACACGGGAGTGGGCTCAGGAGCAGGGGCCGCCTTCACGGGCATGGTCAGGTCGGCGGCCGAGGCCGAACCGGCGATGAGCATGGAAGCGGCGACCAGTGCAATCTTCTTCATATGTGTTTACCCCCGCAGAGATTTAAGGTGATAAAAACCAGCTCTGCCTCCGAAGTCCAATGCGAAAATTCAGGCACGCCATGCTCGCCGAATAGGCAAAACCGCATGAATGCTGAATTCTCGTGTTGCTTTTGAGCAACGCAGGATGCGGAAGTGAAATTCGCATCTCTTCCTGAGAGGAAACTCCTCTGCCCAGGGACGTCCTCAGCCGTCACGGACGCGTCATGAGGAGGGGGCGATTCCGCTCCGGAACCCGTGCCCAAGCACCGTCTTCCTGCCGTGCGAAGCGAATCGTCGACCCATCGGCCACACCCCGCACCAGGATGTTACCCCCCGACAGTTCCCAGCTCACGGCACCGAACCGGGTGAGGGATTCGTCGCAGTCCGGCGCCACTTCCATTCGATAGCCGCCGCCGGGCGCGCGCGCCTCGCGCAGGGTCCAGCGGCATACCGCAACGCCCGGCCCGCGCGAGAGCAGCCATTCGCCCATCACCTCCTCGGGCGTGGCGGGCAGCCCCTCCCCGGTGCCGGGCGGCCCCAGGAAATAGACCCCGTCCCCCTCGCGCAGCGCCTCGAAGCTACCTCCGGTCGCCTCGGTGAACTCGGCGATCGTACGCCCCTGCGCGCCCAAAAGGCGGATGGAGCCGGCCGCGTCCGGCGTCCAGGCCCGCACCAGGGCGGCGAAGGAGATGGCGGCGCACGCCGCCGGATCGAGCGCTACCGCAAAGCCGCCCTCCACCGGCTCGGCGGCCAGGGCGAGGTCGCAGCGGCGCTCTCCATCGGCGCTGGCAAGGCGAAACGGCCCGGCGAGCCGCTTGGCCGCCTCGTCCGCACGGAAGGCCGGAGCCGCCGCTGGTGCGCTCTCGCGCGGCTGCGCGCGCACCGCCTGCGGCGCCCACCAGCACGCCATCATGAGCGCTGCAGCAGCGGCAACCCTGGACCGGACCGGCATCACATCCCTCCCTCGACCCATGCGCGCGAAGATTAGAGCGTTCCGCGCTCGCGCGCGTGCTTATTGACGGCCGGCGGCCTCAGGGCCTCGGCCAGGGGGTTTCAGGCACCGGTGTCAGGGGGCCCTTGCCGTCGAGCCACGAGAACAGATTGTCCACTACCAGCTGGCCCATCGCCTCGCGCGTGAAGGTGGTGGCGGAGCCCACATGGGGCAGCAGCACCACGTTTTCGAGGGCGAAGAAGGCTTCCGGCACCCGCGGCTCGTCGGCGAACACGTCGAGCCCGGCGGCGAGGATGGTGCCGGCCTCGAGCGCCGCGAGCAGCGCCCCTTCGTCCACCACGGAGCCGCGCGCCACGTTCACCAGCACGCCCTGCGGCCCCAGAGCCGCCAGCACCCCGGCATCCACCATGTTGCGAGTGGCGGGGCCGCCGGGCACGATCACCACCAGCGTGTCCACCGCCGCCGCCATGGCCGTGAGGTCCGGATAATGGGGATAGGCCACTTCCGGCACCGGCCGGCGGCTGTGATAGGCGAGGCCGACCCCGAACGCCTCCAGCCGGTGGGCGATGGCGCGGCCGATGCGGCCCATGCCCACCAGCCCCACCGTGCGCCCGCGCAGGGTGGCGGTGAGCGGGAAGGCGCCCTTCAGCCAGCCGCCCGCGCGCACGAAGCGGTCCGCCTGCGGCAGGCGACGCACGGCGGCCAGCAGCAGGCCCACCGCGAGGTCCGCCACCTCCTCGTTCAGGACATCTGGCGTATGAGTAACCGTGACGCCGCGCGCGGCGGCGGCAACGGCGTCCACGGTGTCGTAGCCGACGCCGAAATTGGCGACGATCTCCAGGGCCGGCAGGCGGCTTATCAGCGCCGCGTCCACCGGCCGGCCGCCGCGGGTGGCGATGGCGCGCACCGTTGCCGCGTCCAGCCGGTCGAGATCGGCGAGGCTCGCCAGGGTGAAGCGTCCGGCGAGCTGGCGCTCCACCACGGATTCCATGATGGGGCCGGTGAGCAGGAGGGTCGGGCGGGTGCTGGAGGTCATGGCGGTTTCGGCTCCCGGTGCGTCGCGACCTCCTGTTTACGGCATTTGCGCGCGCGGGGGAGCCCGGCCGCAGGGGAAGCCGCCCCTTCCCCTGCGAAGCTTTGACCGCTTGCCGCGCGGCGCGGCCCATGGCACCCCTGGGGCAACAGGCCGGCGCGCGGCGCGGCGTTTCCATTCAGGCGAGAGGGCGAGGGTGATGGTCGAGCGGGTGATCGAGTCGATACTGTTCCGCAGCCGCTGGATCATGGCGCCCTTCTACCTCGGGCTGGTGGTCGCGCTGTTCGTGCTGCTGTTCAAGTTCGGCTCGGAGGTGGTGCATTTCGTCACCCACGCCCTCGGCGCCTCGGAGAGCGACACGATTCTCGGCATCCTGGCGCTGGTGGACCTGACCCTCACCGGCAACCTCGTGCTCATCGTCATCTTCTCGGGCTACGAGAACTTCGTCTCGAAAATCGACCCCGCCGGCCACCCCGACTGGCCGGAGTGGATGACGCGGGTGGACTTCACCGGCCTCAAGCAGAAGCTGCTCGCCTCCATCGTCGCCATCTCCGCCATTCAGCTCCTGAAGGCGTTCATGGACCTGCCCAAGGGCTTCAGCCAGGACACGCTGACCTGGCTCGTCGTCATCCACGTGGTGTTCGTGGGGTCGAGCCTGCTGCTCGCGTGGTCGGACAAGCTCTCCAGCGACAAGCACTGAGGATGGCCAGGGAGCGGTAGCGGCGTGCTCCAAGAACGCCGCTCGCGCCACGGGGCAAGAAACAGGCACGCCCTGTTCTTCGGCAAAAGGGAACATTGCGCGAGACGAAAGGGGGCGCGGCAGCCCTCTTCCTGCCGCAATGCGAAAATCCCCGAGCCGGCGCCGCATCTCACCTTGAGAAATCCTGCGTGAGGGTGCAGAACGTTGCGCGCCCAGGGGCGGAGCGTTCACGATGCATTTCGACATGGTCATCATCCAGCCGGCGGTGGCGCTGATCGCGGGGGTGCTGATCCTCGTCTTTCCCCGCCTGCTCAATGTGCTGGTGGCGCTCTACCTGATCATCGTCGGGGTCACTGGCCTGCTGGGCCACTAAGGATTTCGCGCAAACAGGACGAAAGGAGCGCCCTAGAACCTGCCGGTGCGGTTGATGCCTTGCGTGCCGCAAGCTAAAGCATCCGCCCATCCCGCATGTCCCGCGCCCCTCCACAAGGGATCTCTCTAGATGACGAAATGGGTCTACACCTTCGGCGACGGCAAGGCCGAGGGCAAAGCCGACATGAAGAACCTGCTCGGTGGCAAGGGCGCCAACCTCGCCGAGATGTCCAACCTCGGCCTGCCCGTCCCGCCCGGCTTCACCATCACCACCGAAGTGTGCACCTATTACTACGCGCACGGCGAGACCTATCCGGCCGAGCTGAAGGGCGACGTGGAGAAGGCCCTTGCCCAGGTGGGCGAGCTCACCGGCAAGTCCTTCGGCGACGCCGCGAACCCGCTGCTGGTCTCGGTGCGCTCGGGCGCCCGCGCCTCCATGCCCGGCATGATGGACACGGTGCTCAACCTCGGCCTCAACGACGAGACCGTCGAGGCCGTGGCTAAGCTCGCCGGCGACCGGCGCTTCGCCTATGACAGCTACCGCCGCTTCATCACCATGTATTCCGACGTGGTGATGGGGGTCGCGCACCACCACTACGAAGAGATCCTCGAGCACTACAAGGCCCAGAAGGGCTACACCCTCGACACCGAGCTCTCGGCGGACGACTGGGCCTTCCTCATCACCAAGTACAAGGCCAAGTACCAGGAAGAGCTGGGCAAACCCTTCCCGCAGGACCCGAACGAGCAGCTCTGGGGAGCCATCGGCGCCGTGTTCGGCTCCTGGATGAACAACCGCGCCATCACCTACCGCCGCCTGCACTCCATTCCGGAGAGCTGGGGCACCGCGGTGAACGTCCAGTCCATGGTGTTCGGCAACATGGGCGAGACCTCGGCCACCGGCGTCGCCTTCACCCGCAACCCGTCCACCGGCGAGAACGCGCTCTATGGCGAGTTCCTGGTGAACGCCCAGGGCGAGGACGTGGTGGCGGGCATCCGCACCCCCCAGGACCTCACCGAGAAGGCCCGCATCCACGCCGGCTCCGACAAGCCCTCCATGGAAGCGGCGCTGCCGGACGCCTTCAAGGAGTTCGAGCGCATCTCCCACGTGCTTGAAAACCACTACCGTGACATGCAGGACCTTGAGTTCACGGTGGAGAAGGGCAAGCTCTGGATGCTGCAGACCCGCTCCGGCAAGCGCACCGGCAAGGCCGCCCTGCGCATCGCCGTGGAGCTGGCCAACGAAGGGCTCATCACCCAGGAGGAGGCCGTGGGCCGCGTCGAGGCCAGCGCGCTCGACCAGCTCCTGCATCCCGCCATCGACCCCAAGGCCGACCGCACCATACTCACCACCGGCCTTCCCGCCTCTCCCGGCGCCGCCTCCGGCGCCATCGTGTTCTCAGCCGACGAGGCGGAGGCCTGGAAGGAGAAGGGCCGCAAGGTCATTCTCGTCCGCGCCGAAACCTCGCCCGAGGACATCAACGGCATGCACGCGGCCGAGGGCATCCTCACCTCCCGCGGCGGCATGACCTCCCACGCCGCCGTGGTGGCCCGCGGCATGGGCAAGCCGTGCGTCTCCGGCGCCGGCGCCGTGCGCATCGACTATGCCGCCCAGACCATGACGGTGACCGGCCAGACCTTCAAAAAGGGCGACCTCATCACCATCGACGGCGGCAACGGCCAGGTGCTGAAGGGCGAGGTGCCCATGCAGCAGCCCGAGCTTTCCGGCGAGTTCGCCACCCTCATGGGGTGGGCCGACAAGGTGCGCCGCCTGAAGGTGCGCGCCAATGCCGAGACCCCGGCCGATGCCCGCATGGCCCGCTCGTTCGGCGCCGAGGGCATCGGCCTGTGCCGCACCGAGCACATGTTCTTCGATGCCGGCCGCATCCTCGCCGTGCGCGAGATGATCCTGGCCGACGACGAGGCCGGCCGCCGTGCCGCCCTCGCCAAGCTGCTGCCCATGCAGCGCGACGACTTCGTCGAGCTGTTCGAGATCATGAAGGGCCTGCCGGTCACCATCCGCCTGCTCGACCCGCCGCTGCACGAGTTCCTGCCCCACACCGAGGCGGAAACCCTTGAGGTGGCCAAGAGCCTCGGCGTGGACGCGGAGCGCATCGAGCGGCGCAACAAGGAGCTGCACGAGACGAACCCGATGCTCGGCTTCCGCGGCTGCCGCATCGCCATCGCCTATCCCGAGATCGCCGAGATGCAGGCCCGCGCCATCTTCGAGGCGGCCGTCATCGCCGCCAAGAAGACCGGCGAGACCGTGGTGCCTGAGATCATGGTGCCGCTCATCGCCACCAAGGCCGAGCTGGACATCGTGGGCGCCGTCATCCGCAAGACCGCCGCGGCGGTGGAAGAGGAGACCGGCACCAAGCTCACCTTCCAGGTGGGCACCATGATCGAGCTGCCGCGCGCCGCCCTCCAGGCGGACAAGATCGCCGAGAGCGCCGAATTCTTCTCCTTCGGCACCAACGACCTCACCCAGACCACGTTCGGCGTCTCGCGCGATGACGCCGGCACCTTCCTCGGCACCTACGTGCAGAAGGGCATCGTGGAGACCGACCCGTTCGTCTCCATCGACGTGGACGGCGTGGGCCAGCTGGTGAAGCTCGGCGCCGAGCGTGGCCGCGCCACCCGGCCGCACCTCAAGCTCGGCATCTGCGGCGAGCACGGCGGCGATCCGGCGTCCGTGCGGTTCTGCGACAGCATCGGGCTCGATTACGTGTCCTGCTCGCCGTTCCGCGTTCCGATCGCGCGGCTCGCGGCGGCCCAGGCCGCCCTCGCCAACCGCAAGGGCTGACGCGACATCCGCCCGCACGGGCCCAGGCCCGTGCGGGTTCCCCCGCGCCCCATTCGCCCGCCGTGCGCCACAGGGCGACGGTGCGGAGGACCCAGAATGACGATGATCTCAACTTGTCGGATCACCGCCCCGAAGGCAGCGCTGGCCATCGCCACCGCTGCCTTTTTCATGGCGACGACGCCGGGCCGCGCGGTGGAGCTCGACACCTTCCTTTCAGGCGTGGAGGAGTGCAGCCTGCCCGCCCAGCACAGCCCGCTGGAAGCGTTCGTTCGCTCCGTCGTCCAGCGCTACGGCAACGCGCCGGGCAACCCCCGCGCCTATACCGCCGACCGCACGAACGTGCCCATCGTCCTGCCGGCGGAGATCGCATCCGCCTTCGGACCCGCCACTACCCGGAACTTCGGCGAGTACACCCAGGTGACCCTGCCCGTGGCCGGCACCTTCGGCGGCCTGCCCCTCAGCCACATGACCTTCCGCATTGGCAACCGGAACGGCATCAAGGCCTTCATGCTGGTGTTCACCGCCAGCCGCGCCGATGTGGTGGATGTGTTCGGCGATTCCATCGAGTATGGCGACAACCTCGGTCAGGACGCCGGCCGCCACGGAGACGGCTACTCGGCCGAGATCCCCTTCGGCGAGCCCGGCCGCATCGCCTGCGACTGGTCGAGCTGAACGGCCGGCGGTTCCGAATTCTTAACCAAGTCCGCTTAAGATCCAGGGCATTGAAGCACGCGGCAGCCTGAAGCAAGGCAGCGCGAACGGACCTGAAAAGCAATTCGCCCGCCGAGAGGTCCCGGCGGGCGAATGGATACTATTGCCTTGATGACACGCCGCCCGAAGGCGACATCGTCTACTCTACCGCGCTCGCATCGGCTGCGACCGGCGCACCGGCATTGCTCGCCTGACTGGCGTTGAGCGCCATGCCGGTGAGCGCGTAGCCGAGCACCAGAGCGGCAAACACGGCAATTCGCTTGAACATCGCTTCTACCCCGACCCAGAATATCACGCCGGGGCTCTCGGCCCCCGTCGACGAATCCCGGCGCGGGGTGTGTTCTAGCGCCACAAATCCCAACGGACGATGAACACCGCACGGAAATCCGCGCGGTGCCCCAAATGCCTGCCAGCCTGTTGCAGAGATGCCACAACCGATGCCGCTGCGTCCACCTCACCGGGCGATGCAGCGGCCGGAAAGCAGCCGCCCCGCCTCAGGCTTCCTCGCCTTCCTCGGCGGCGACTTCGGCGGCCACCTCGGCGCGGGCCACGGCGAGCTCGGCCTCGATCTCCGCATCCTCGTCACGGGCGGTGCGCACGTCCTCGCCACGGGCCTGGCGCTCGCCTTCCTCGGCGTTGCGGGCAACGTTGACGGTCACGCTCACCTCGACCTCGGGGTGCAGGGTCACGGGCACGACATGCAGGCCCAGGGCCTTGATGGGGTGGTTCAGCACCACCTGGTGACGATCCACGGTGAAGCCGGCGGCCGCGAGGCCCTCGGTGATGTCGCGGGTGGAGACCGAACCATAGAGCTGGCCGCTCTCGCCGGCCTGGCGGATCATCAGGACCACCTGGCCGTTGAGCTTCTCGCCCACGGCCTCGGCCTCCTGGCGGCGCACCAGGTTGCGGGCCTCGAGCTCCACCTTCATGTGCTCGAAGCGCTCGCGGTTGGCCTTGGTGGCGCGCAGCGCCTTGCCGCCCGGCAGCAGGAAGTTGCGGCCGAAGCCGTCGCGCACCTTCACCACATCGCCCATCTGGCCGAGCTTGGCGACGCGCTCAAGAAGAATGACGTCCATTTTTGTCTCCTGGAATGTCTGGATTTGGGATTGAGGGAACCGGTCAGCGATCGTTCGCCGCCGGCGGACCAAGGCCGGAGGGAAAGCGCGACCGGAAATCGAACAGGGCGTCGGCGAAGCCGAGCACCGCCATGGCCAGCACCGGCCAGCCCAGCACCAAGGTGATGAGCCAAAGGCCGGAGAGGATCAGGAACCGGGCCGAATTGCCGATGGTGAGCGCATGCACCACCGCGAAGCCCACAAGCGCATAGGCGAACACAAGCGTTGCCGCCGCCACGGAGCCCAGCAGGCCAGGCATGCCCGGCAGCAGCGTCACCAGCAGCGCGCCGGCCAGCAGATACGCCGCCATCGGCGGCAGCCGCATGCCCGAAATCATCGGCCAGGGCCGCGCCAGGCGCTGCGAAATCCGCGCCGCACGCCCCGCAAGATAGAGGCACGCAAGCTGCGAAAGCATGGTGATCAGCCCCGCCATGGGCGGCAGCACATGGGCCATAAAGGCGCCCATGGCCTCCCGGTCCTGCGCGGACGCCCCCGGGCTGGGACCCACCATGGCATCGAAGGCGATCGTCACCGCCGCCTTGTAGCTCTCGTAGTCCGTGGCCATGGCGAGCAGGGCCACCCACACGCTGACCGTGGAGAAGACAGCGGCCAGTAGCGCAAGGCTGCCCACCGGATACCACAGGAGGGCTTCCCCGCCCGCGGCGTCCTGCCGCGCCAACAGGGCCGCGTAGGCGAGCGCGAACGCGGGCACGCCCATGCCCACCGCATAGGCCAGCAGGAACGTACCGCCGAACATCACCCCGAGGCCGATGCTGGCAAATACCACCGCAAGCCCCGCCGCGACCGGCGAAAAGGCGACCCCGGTTATCATCACCGGCAGTGGCGCGAGATAGAAGAGAGGGACGGCCAGCACCGAGCCCGCCGCGACTCCGGCAGCGAGAAGGGCGGACGCCGCAGCCGCGGCGATGGCGATGAGAAGCGTGGGTCCCATAGCGACGAGCTGTCCCGCATCGTGCGGTTAGAGGCGGCACTCCCGCCCCAGCCAGCGCCCCGGGGCTCATTCCCCGCGACGTGTCGAAGAAAGAAGGGCCGCCGAAGCGGCCCTTCGCGTGTCTTGTCCGGTCAGCCGACCCTGACGGTCAGCGGATCACGAAGGGCAGCAGGCCCAGGAAGCGGGCGCGCTTGATGGCCGCGGCCAGCTCGCGCTGCTTCTTGGCGGACACCGCCGTGATGCGCGACGGCACGATCTTGCCGCGCTCGGAGATGTAGCGCTGCAGCAGCCGCACGTCCTTGTAGTCGATCTTCGGCGCGTTGGGGCCGGAGAACGGGCAGGTCTTGCGACGACGGAAGAAGGGGCGGCGCTGGCCGCCGCTGGCGCCACCGGCAGAAGCGAAAGCCATCAGTTCTGCTCCTCGCTCTGGGTCTCTTCAGTCGGACGCGGACGGCGCGGGCGATCCTCGCGGCCGCCGAAACCACGCTCGCCGCGCTCACCACGCTCGCCGCGGTCGTCGCGGTCGCGCTTCTGCAGCATGGCGGACTGGCCTTCCTCGTGCTCCTCCACGCGGAGGGTGAGGATGCGCAGCACGTCCTCGTCGATGCGCTGCTGGCGCTCCAGCTCCTGGACAGCCGCCGCCGGGGCGGTGATGTTCATGAGCGTGAAGTGCGCCTTGCGGTTCTTGTTGATGCGATAGGTCAGGGACTTCACGCCCCAGTACTCGGTCTTTCCGACCGAGCCGCCATTCGCCTCGATGACGCCCTTGAACCGGGCGGTGAGTTCCTCGACCTGCTGCGCCGTCACATCCTGGCGCGCGAGGAACACGTGCTCGTAAAGCGGCATGTGCTCTTTTCGCCTTTCGTTTCCTCCGTCCACCGGCGCCGAGCCCTTCTCGCCTTTTCCGAAAGGCGCGAAGCACGGAAGGCGGGGACACGGGACGACGGGCTTAGCGCCCTGCCCTTGCGCTCACCCTCTCGGGATGTGCGCGAGAACCGTCCGTTCAGCCCCCGGCCGGGTGCGACGGAAGCGGCGCGTATAGCAGGTTCGACCGCAAAAGCAAGCGCAGCGGGGTGCGCGCCCTTTCAGCCCGCCTGTCGGATGGCGGCATCGAGAGCCGCGCGGTTGGCCTCGATCTGGATGATGACGGCGGCGAGGTGGCGGCCGGATGACTTCAGGCGGTGCAGCTCGGGCGGCTCCGTCGGCATGCCCGCTTCAAGGAATTCGGCGATCTCGTTCTCACCTGCCAGAAGCCGGCGATAGACGGCCCATTCGTCCGAGGCCATGGCATCTGGAACGATGTCCTGCAGGTCCGCGCCGAGCGCATCGATTCTCTTGAGTGCGGCCACCACGCCGTCGCGGCAGCGCTCCCACTCGTGGGCAAGCGCATCCCACTTGCGCTCCCTGCGGCGGTTGAAGTCCTCCTCGTCCTCGTCGGGACGGGGCGCCAGCATCAGAAGGGCATCGTGGCGCGCCAGCCACACCTGCAGCCGGCTGCGGAGCGGCCGCTTCGCGCCGGGGTCCTCCAGATTTCGGCGCACCTCCTCAAGGCGCGCGCGCGCCTCCACGAGGAAACGATAGCGGCGCTGACGCAGCAGATAGTAATAGCACTCGTCCAGGGTCGGCGGCGCAAGCGAGACCGAGGCGGTAAACCACGCCAGCTCTGTCTCCGGCCATGCCGCCCGCAATGGCCTGGGCAGCGCCACGAGACAGACCGCTGCCGCGAGCACACGACGCCGTGTCGGCATCTCACACTCCACGCCGCAAGGAGCCTAGAGTCTGGCGCAGGCGCGCCCCAGACGCAACTCCACGAGAACAGAACGGGCCGCCGGCGAAACGCCGGCGCCCAACGCATCGCGCCGGCGCCGCACCGCACGGCGGCCGGAAACCGTCGCGCCGACGCCCTCACCCGCCACGCCGACGGCCGGCGAGTTGCGCCACCTGGAGCACCGCGCGTTCGCAGATGGCGGGGGCCAGCGCCGCATTGCGGCGCGCCGCCAGGACGGCCTCGTCCACCGCCAGCAGCGCTTTCAGGCAGCGGGCGGGATCGAAGGCACGCAAGGCCTTCTCCAGCTTGGGCTTGCGCGAGAAGTGCACCATCGGCCGCGCACTGTCGATCACGCGGTCCGGGCTCTGGCCCGCGGCCACCTGAAGGGTCATCTGGTGCAGGCTGGAAAGCGCCCGCAGCAGGGCGCCGAGCACGGCATCCGGCCGCGTCGCCGCGCCCAAGGCCTTGGCGAGCGCAGCCACCGCCTCGCCCGTGGCGCCGGAGACGGCGGCGTCCACCACATCGTCCAGCGCCAGGGCCGAGGCATCGCCGACGATGGTGCGCACGTCATCCACCGTGACGCGCCCCTGACCCTGGGCATAGAGCGTGAGCTTCGCGATCTCCCCGCGGGAGGCCAGCCGGTCGCCGCCGATCAGCGAGACTAGGAGGTCACGCGCGTCACGGTCGATGCCGAGACCCGCCTCAGCCATCATGCTGTCCACGAGCCGCGCGAGGTCGCGCTCGGTGTCCGCATAGCAGGCGATGGCGAGGGCATTGGGGGATGATTCGCAAGCCGCGCGCAGCGGGGCGCCGCGCTTCAGGTCTCCCGCCTCCACCACCACCAGCGTGCCGGAGGGATGGTCCAGCACCGGCTGCAGCGCCGGTACGAAATTGCGGCCGCCGGCGCGCACCCACACCACGCGCTCGCCGCCGAACAGGCCGATGGTGGAGGTCTCGTCGATCAGCCGCCGGGGATCGGAAGCCAGCTCGTCACCTTCGAGCCGCACCAGGGCGAAGGGGTCGTGCGCATCGGGGATGGAGCGGCGCACCAGCCCCTCGACGCGCTCGCGCACCAGCCCCGCGTCGGGGCCGAAGATGAGCACCACATGGCGCTTCGGATCACGCCGGGCGAGGGCCGCCTCGGCGTCGCCGGGGCGGACCGCCACCATGGGTCAGTGCCCGGCCGCCTTGGCGGGCTCGGGCTTCGGCTGCTCCTTGCCCAGGCCGAGGAAGTAGGCCGCGAGCTGCGTCTTGATCTGGTCCACCACCTCGTGCGAGGCGCGGGTCTCCGCGTCGTTCTTGGCGCTGTAGTTGGCGAAGCGCTGGTCGCTCAGGTCGATGGTGGCGGTGGCCGCCGCCGAGCCGCCGGTGACCGGCTTCTTCTGAGGGTCGTCGCCCCGCACGAGGCGCCAGTTGGACGAGACCTTGATGATCGCGTTCTCGGGCAGGCCCGAGGACGAGTTCACGATAGCGCTGGTCGCGGAGGTGTCCACTGCGATGTAGAGCTGGAACGGTGCGCCCTTCGGGTTCCCGGCGCCGCCACCCAGGCTGTAGATCATCTCGTTGCGCAGATCGTTGCCGAGGCGGCCCTGGATCTGCATCACCTCGATGTCCGCCAGCTTCTGCTGGAGGCCGGGCCCGCCCACGGTGGCATTGTCCGCATAGAGCGGCTGGAAGCAGCCCGCGAGCCCTGCGGAGAGAAGCCCCACCACGGCGAGGCGCGCCAGCAGGCGCGCGCGGGGGCGGGAAACGAGGCCGGGCGCCAGCGCGGCCCCGGCGGAGGAGGTGTCAGGCAACGACATTCACGATCCTCTGCGGCACCACGATGATACGCTTCGGCGCACGGCCGTCGAGAGCCCGCTGCACGCTTTCCAGCGCCAGCACCGCCGCCTCCACCTCCGAGGGGGTGGCGGCGCGGGGCACCACGATGTCGTCGCGCTTCTTGCCATTGATCTGAATCGGCAGCGTGACGGTGTCCTGCGTGAGCAGCTCCGGCTCGGTGGCAGGCCAGGGAGCCTCGGCCACCAGCTCGCCATGACCCAGCAGCGCCCAGCATTCCTCGGCGAGGTGGGGGGTCATGGGCGCCACCACGCGCACCACCATCTCCGCCGCCTCGCGCAGGGCGAAGGCGAGATCCGCGGGAACACCCTCCTTCGCCGCGCGGGCCGCTGCGACCACGCCGCCGAACACGTTGGCGAACTCATGCACATGGGCCACGCCCACGTTGAAGCGCAGGCGCTCGATGTCCTCCGCCACCGCGGCCACCAAGCCGTGGGAGGCGCGGCGCAGCCCGAGCGCAGCCTCGCCGAACGCCTCCGGCTTCGGCGCCCCCGGCGCGGCGCCGAGCTCGATGGCCTCGCCCACCAGGCGCCACACGCGCTGCACGAAGCGCCAGGCGCCCTCGATGCCGCCCTGGGTCCACTCGCTGTCGCGCTCGGGCGGGGTGTCGGAGAGCATGAACCAGCGGGCGCAATCCACGCCGTAGGTGTCGGCCACCACTTCCGGCGCCACCACGTTGCGCTTGGACTTGGACATCTTCTCCGGCGGGGAGACGGCCACCGGCGTGCCGTCGGAGAGCTTCACCGCCTTGCCCGGGCCGGTGATCTTCACCTCCTCGGGGAACAGCCACTTGCCGTCCTGGTCCTTGTAGGTCTCGTGGACGATCATGCCCTGGGTGAAGAGGCCGGCGAACGGCTCGCTCACGTCCACCCGGCCGCACTTTTTCAGCGCACGGGTAAAGAAGCGCGAATAGAGCAGGTGCAGGATCGCGTGCTCGATGCCGCCGATATACTGGTCCACCGGCAGCCAGTGGGCCACCGCCGCCTTGTCCAGCGGCTTTTCCGCGGTGTCGGAGGCGTAGCGCAGGTAGTACCAGGACGAATCCACGAAGGTGTCCATGGTGTCCGTCTCGCGCCGGGCGGGCTTGCCGCACTTGGGGCACGGCACATCGCGCCATGCCGTGGCGCGATCCAGCGGATTGCCCGGCTTGTCGAAGCTCACGTCATCGGGCAGCTGCACGGGAAGCTGGTCGCGCGGGACGCCCACCGGGCCGCAGCTCTCGCAATGGATGATCGGGATGGGGCAGCCCCAGTAGCGCTGGCGGGAGATGCCCCAGTCGCGCAGGCGGAAGTTCACCTTGCGCACGCCCTGGGGCGCCTCGCCCACCCGGAAGCGCTCGAGCTGGCGGGCCACCGCCTCCTTGGCCTTCTCGATGCTCATGCCGTCGAGGAAGCCGGAATTGAACAGCGTGCCCTCGCCGTCATAGGCGATGTCCTCGACGCGGAAGGCGCCGGGGTCTGTGTCCGGCGGCAGCACCACGGGCACCACGGGCAGCCTGTACTTGCGGGCGAAATCGAGGTCGCGCTGGTCGTGGGCGGGGCAGCCGAAGATGGCGCCGGTGCCGTAGTCCATCAGCACGAAATTGGCCACGTAGACCGGCACCGTGCGCCCCGGCTCCAGCGGATGCACCACCTTGAGCCCGGTGTCGAAGCCCTTCTTCTCCTGGGTCTCGATGGCCTCGGCGGAGGTGCCGCCCTTCTTGCACTCAGCCACGAAGGCGGTGAGCGCGGGGTTCTTCGCGGCCAGTGCCTGGGTCAGGGGATGGTCGGGCGAAAGCGCCACGAAGGCGGCGCCGAACAGCGTGTCCGGCCGCGTGGTGTAGACCTTCACCGCCTTCTCGCCGCTCGCGGGCGAAAAGCCCTTGGCGAACTCGAACAGGACCTCCAGGCCCTCCGAGCGGCCGATCCAGTTGCGCTGCATCAGGCGCACCTTCTCGGGCCAGCGATCGAGGGTGTCGATGGCGTCCAGCAGCTCCTGGGCGAAATCGGTGATGCGCAGGAACCATTGGGAGAGCTTGCGCCGCTCCACGATGGCGCCCGAGCGCCAGCCGCGCCCGTCGATCACCTGCTCGTTGGCGAGCACGGTGTGGTCCACCGGGTCCCAATTCACCTCGCTCTCCTTGCGGTAGGCGAGGCCGTGCTCCAGGAAATCCAGGAAGATGCGCTGCTGCTCGACATAATAGCTGGGATCGCAGGTGGCGATCTCGCGGCTCCAGTCGAGGGAGAGGCCGAGCAGCTGGAGCTGCTCGCGCATGGAGGCGATGTTCTCGTAGGTCCAGCTCTTGGGGTGGATGCCCCGCTCGATGGCGGCATTCTCCGCCGGCAGGCCGAACGCATCCCAGCCCATGGGGTGCAGCACGTTGAAGCCGCGCATGCGCTTGTAGCGCGCCAGCACGTCGCCCATCACATAATTGCGGCCGTGGCCGATGTGGATGCGCCCCGACGGATAGGGGAACATCTCCATCACATAGAATTTCGGCCGCGGGTCGTCATTGCGGGTGCGGAAGATGCCGCGCTCGGCCCAGGTCTTCTGCCAGCGGGGCTCCGCCTCGCGGGCGTTGTAGCGCTCGGAGCCGCGCTCCGCATTGCGATCTTGGGTCCGATCTTGGGTCATCGTGCCGTTCATATACCTTGCGCCGGGGCATTCCCGGCAGAAAGCTCAAGCGCCGTGGGGGCTTGTCCGATGGCTGCGGGCGACTCGCAGGAGCGCGCGCGGGCCTTCGGCATCGGGGATCTCGAAAGCGGCGGGACTAGGACAGAAACCGGCGCGCCGGTCAACCACCGCATCGCAGCAGCGCCGCCATACACCTCCACCCTAAGGGCCGGCGCCGGCCGCGGCCAAGGGCCGGTTTGACTTGCCTCAATGGCCGCCATCGTCCATCAAACGCAGGCAACAAGGAGGATGGCGATGGGCCTTGCGCGCCACGGAACGCTGCTGAAAGTCGCGACCGCGACACTCGCGACCGCCACATTCGCGACCTTGGCGACATCGGACGCAGCCGCGGCGGAAGGCGCGGCGAGCCTCCGCGGCGCCGGGCTCTCGCCCCTGTGGGCCATCCCGTTCGCCGGAATGCTGCTTTCCATCGCGCTGTTCCCGCTGCTGGCCGGGCGCTTCTGGCACCACCACTACGGCAAGGTGGCACTGTTCTGGGCGGTCGCCTTCGCCGTTCCCTTCGCCCTCACCTACGGGCCGGAGCTGGCCGCCCGCGAGGTGGTGCACACCGCGCTGCTGGAATACATCCCCTTCATCATCCTGCTTTATGCGCTGTTCACGGTGTCCGGCGGCATCCTCATCACCGGCAACCTGCACGGCAGCCCGGCGGTGAACACCGCCATCCTCGCCTTCGGCACGGTGATCGCGAGCCTCATCGGCACCACCGGCGCCTCCATGGTGCTCATCCGCCCGCTGCTGCGCGCCAACGACAGCCGCCGCTACAACGTGCACACGGTCGTGTTCTTCATCTTCCTGGTGTCGAACATCGGCGGTTCGCTCACCCCGCTCGGCGATCCGCCCCTGTTCCTGGGCTTCCTGAAGGGCGTGAACTTCTTCTGGACCACCACCCACCTGCTGCACGACACGGCGGTGATCGCGGCGCTGCTGCTCGTCGCCTTCTACCTGCTCGACCGCTACTTCTACGCCAAGGAGAACGGCAGCCGGCCAAAGGCGGACCCCACGCCCGACACCGAGCGCCTGGGCATGCGCGGGGCGCAGAACCTGCCGCTGCTCGGCGGCATCATCGGCGCCATCCTCCTCTCCGCCTTGTGGAAGCCCGGCATCGTCTTCGACGTCTACGGCACCCATGTGGAGCTGCAATGGATGGTGCGCGACGTGCTGCTGGTGCTCATCGCCCTGGTTTCCCTCTCCATCACCCCCAAGATCATCCGCGAGCGCAACGGCTTCGACTGGGAGCCCATCCTGGAAGTGGCCAAGCTGTTCGCCGCCATCTTCCTCACCATCATCCCGGTCATCGCCATCCTGAAGGCGGGTCTCTCCGGCGCCTTCTCGCCTCTGGTGCAACTGGTGACGGACACCAATGGCGAGCCGGTAAATGTGTGGTACTTCTGGCTCACCGGCGCGCTCTCCGCCTTCCTGGACAATGCGCCCACCTACCTCGTGTTCTTCAACCTCGCGGGCGGCAACCCCCACCAGCTCATGGGGCCGCTGGCGGTAACGCTGGAGGCCATCTCGGCCGGCGCGGTGTTCATGGGGGCCATGACCTACATCGGCAACGCGCCGAACTTCATGGTGCTCTCCATCGCCCGCCACCGCGGCGTGAAGATGCCGAGCTTCTTCGGCTACATGGCGTGGTCGTTCACCTTCCTGCTGCCGTGCTTCGCGCTGCTCACCTTCCTCTATTTCCTGTGAGGCGCGGGCACGCCCGAAATGGCGACGCCCGCCCCGGAAAGCCGGGACGGGCGCGAAACTATTGGCTCCTGAAGTGCTTTCGCGCGCATCGAGCGCGACCACACGACGGGCCGGAAGTCCCTCCATGCCCCCCTGCCAATGGAGGGCGCATCCGGGCGATACGCGATTGCGCGCCTCACTCCCCCGCGAGGCGCAGAGGCGAGGCGAGGCTCGCCTCCACCCGGCGCAGGCGCGCTTCCGCCTCCTCGATATAGGCGCGGGTGAGCGGCACCGCTTCCTGCCGGCGCGCGATCTGGATGTGGAATACGTCCAGCCCCTGGTGGCGGAAGCCCATCTCGCTGCCGGCGAGGTAGAATTCCCACATGCGGCAGAAGCGTTCGTCGGTGAGGCGCACCGCCTCGTCCCAGCGTGCGAGGAAGCGCTCGCGCCACGCCTTCAGCGTCTCCGCATAGTGCAGGCGCAGCAGCTCGACGTCGGTGACCACGAGCCCGGCGCGCTCGATGTGCGGCAGCACCTCGGACAAGGCGGGAATGTAGCCGCCGGGGAAGATGTACTTGGCGATGAAGGGATTGGTGATGCCCGGCGGGTCCGAGCGGCCGATGGCGTGCAGCAGCATCACCCCGTCCTCCCTCAGCAGGGTGCGGACCTTGCGGAAGAACTCGCCATAATGGTCCACGCCCACATGCTCGAACATGCCCACCGAGACGATGCGGTCGAAGGTTTCGGGGATGTCGCGATAATCCTGCAGGCGGAACTCCACCCGGTGGGCAAGGCCGGCGTCATCAGCCCGCTGGCGGGCAAGGGCCAGTTGCTCCTTCGAGAGCGTGACGCCGGTCACCTTCGCACCCGCCACCTGCGCGAGATAAAGGCCGAGCCCGCCCCAGCCGGAGCCGATGTCGAGCACCGAGAGCTTTTCGCCGTCCAGCATCAGCTTGGCGGCGATATGGCGCTTCTTGGCGAGCTGGGCATCGTCCAGGCTCTGGCCGGGATATTCGAAATAGGCGCAGGAATATTGCCGGTCGGCATCGAGGAAGAGGGAGTAGAGACGCCCGTCGATGTCGTAATGGTGCGCCACGTTGCGCCGGGAGCGGTCACGCGGGTTGAACTGGGCGATCCGCCGCACCAGCATGCGTGCCCAGAACAGAAGCCTGGCGCCGAAAGTGGTGGAAGCGCTGGCGGTCGCCGGCTGCGCCATCAGCAGGGCGAGGAGATCGGCGATGGAGCCCTCCTCCAGCACCAGCGTTCCGTCCATGTAGGCTTCACCGAGCTTCAGCTCGGGATCGAGGAGGATCGCGCGCTCCGCCGCCCCGATGGTAAAGCGCACCGCAAGCGGCGGCTGGCCCGGCTGCGGCCGGCCGATGGTGACGGCCCGGCCATCGGCCATGGTCACCTTCAGGCCGCCATTGACAATCACACGACGCAAAACGTTCTCAAGCAACCGCGACATCGGCCGCCTCCGCGTTCATGGTCCGAGATCGTTGCCCTGGTCGTTCTCCCGTTCGGCGTCGTTCGCAGCCTGGGAACCCGTCGATTTGCACCGGTTTCCGGCCGTGTCGCGCACCCGTTCTGCGAGTGCAACCGCCGCTTTCTCTCATGCCCGAAAAACCGGCAGATGCACATCTACCGGATGGGATACCCCGGAGGCTCACCGGTCCGGTTGCGGCCGGAAGGGCGTAGCCGGTGGAATGAAACCATCAAGATTCCCGGAGGGCAAGTTTCGCGCCCGCCCCGACGCATAATTTTTCGCCGGCCGGTGCGATCGCCCAAGCGGGAGGCAGCCGGCTCCCGTGGTGCCGTTGCGGAATACCATCGCATCGGCGCGGCCACTCCGCCTGCGGCCTCTTGCCGGGAGCTTCGCCTTTACTCCGCCGCTCCGGCCGCTTAAGCGGGGGCACCTTCGGAAAAAGAAGTCCCCGATGCTCCGCAAGCTCTACGACTGGGTCATCGCCTATTCGGCGAAGCCCTCCGCCCCCTGGGCCCTCGCCTTCGTCTCGTTCGCAGAGAGCTCCGTCTTTCCCATCCCCCCCGACGTGCTGCTGGTGCCCATGACCCTGGCGCGCCCCGACCGGGCATGGCGCTACGCGCTCATCGCTACCATCGCCTCGGTGCTGGGCGGTCTCGTCGGCTACGCCATCGGCGCCCTGCTCTATGAAAGCGTCGGCAAGTTCCTGATCGATCTCTACGGCTACGGCAACAAGGTGGACGCCTTCCGCACCGCCTATGCCCATTACGGCCACTGGGTGATTCTGCTGAAGGGGCTCACCCCCATCCCCTACAAGCTGGTGACGATCACGTCCGGCTTCGCCGAATACAGCCTCGGCTGGTTCATCGCGCTCTCGATCATCACCCGCGGCGCCCGCTTCTTCCTGCTGGCGGCTCTGCTGCATTACTTCGGGCCCATGGCCCGCGAGTTCATCGAGAAGCGGCTGGGGCTCGTCACCCTCGGCCTGCTGGCGGTGGTGGTGCTGGGCCTGCTGGCGGCGGCCTACGTGATCTGAGGCAGGCGTACGCTCCATCAAGGAGGCAAGTTCCATCGCCCCCCGGTCCATGGCCGGGGGGCGATAGCGTCACTGGGTGCCCGACGGCCGGGACAGGATCGAGGCGGAGCCCGCCGTGGTGTCGCCCGGCGTGGCGCTGCCGGCCGAGGTGGGCTCCGACGCCGGCGCGGCCTCCGGGCTCGCGGCCACGGGCGGCGGCGCCCCGGCATCCGGCACCGGAACGGGTGCCGCCTCAGGCGAACCGGCTGGCGGCACGGCGGCGGGTTGCGATGCCGGTGCCGCGTCCGCCGGAGGCGGCACGGCAGGTACAGCGGCAGGCGCCGAGAGGGCCACATCGGCCTCCGGCGGGCGCGGCTGCGGCAGCGGGACGCTGGCGGGCGGCGCCACCGGGCGCGGCGGCGCGACGGTGATCCTCCCCGGCGGCACCATGGGCGCCCGCCCGGCCCCCGGCGGCAGCGCGCCAACCGGATGCGCCCGCAGCACCTCGCCGGAATAGGCATCCACCTGCAGGCTCAGCAGCCCCTCGTCGTCCGCAGCCGTGAGCACATAGACGCGCCCGGAAAGCACCGGGCGGGAAACCTGCCAATAGCCCATGGCCTGGAGCCGGCGCCGCACCTCCGAAGGGGGCAGCATGACATAATGCAGCGGGCCACGCGGGCGCGGCACATAGACGGGCGGACGCTCGTAGCCATAGGGCGGCGGCGCGGCGCCGTAGGGCTCCTCATAGATGAGATACTGGGCCGCGGCGGGAGCGGGCGCCGCGAAAGCCGCCGGAAGCGCGGCCACGCCGCAGGCGAGAAGCAGGGTCGCACGCGGGCGGGGAGCAGAACCTTGGGGCGATACGGCGCGGGCCATTCGGCCGGCGCGCCGCAGGAAGGCGGGAAGAGGCATGGTCCGTCGTCACCTGCACAGGCAGTAAATCAATGACGGCACTACATCTGCCCAATGCGGCGTCGGTGGGACCACAGGGCGGCGGCATCGGCCCCGTTCGTGACAGTCCGTTGCCAAACCATCCGCCCGCGCACCGCAAGGCCGTTGCGTGCCAGGGCATGCGCCCGCACCCTATCTTTCGCAGCAGACGTGCCATGCGCAATTTTTGGTCATAAAGGTGTCAGAGACACCACTGCACCGCTTGTGAAATGTTCAGTTTTCTGGCATCTTCCGATGGATAGGGAAGTCGTGCTGCCCTATCCCCCACATCAAAGGCTCCTTCCGCGCAACGCACACGCATGCGGATGGGCGCGCTCGGGCCTCGTGGCGTGGAAGTTGCAGTGCACGGCGAGACAGATAGGCCATTGCGCCGGGGGCGGCCGCGCGGCAGTTTGGGGCGAACGGCGCCAGCCGGGCCGCACCGCAGGCCGCCGGGCGAATACGCCGAAACGCAATGGGATCAGCCGGGCCGGAGGCGGAACGCACTTCGGCCCGACAATTGAAAAAGGGACGTAAAATGGCAGGGACTGATCGCAGGGATGGCTTGAGCGGAAGCGTGGCGACCGGTGCCGCCGCCGTGAAAGGCACGGCGATCGTCGGTCGTCCGGCGCCGTTCGGCCTGTTCGACCCGGCCCACGAGCGGGACGCCTGCGGCGTCGGCTTCGTGGCGGACATCAAGGGCCGCAAGTCCCACAAGATCGTCGAGGACGGGATCAAGATCCTCCTGAACCTCGAGCACCGCGGCGCCGTGGGCGCCGACCCGCGTGCCGGCGACGGCGCCGGCATGCTGGTGCAGATCCCGCACAAGTTCTTCGCCAAGGAGGCCGCACGCCTCGGCTTCACCCTGCCCGAGCCCGGCAAGTATGCGGTCGGCCACATCTTCATGCCCCGCGACGCGGAGGGCCAGGAGATCGTGCGCGCCACCTATGAGCGCGTGGTGGCGGAAGAGGGCCTGGTGCTGCTCGGCTGGCGCGAGGTGCCCACCGACAACTCCTCCCTCGGCGTCACCGTGCTGCCCACGGAGCCCAAGCACATCCAGGTCTTCATCGGCCACGGCGAGGACCTGACTGACGAGGACACCTTCGAGCGCCGGCTCTACGTGCTGCGCAAGGTCATCTCCAACAGCGTCTACAATGCCGGCGACGCCCGCATCGCCGGCTACTATCCGGTGTCGCTGTCGTGCCGCACCCTGGTCTACAAGGGCATGTTCCTGGCGGACCAGCTCGGCGCCTATTATCCGGACCTCTCCGACCCGGACTTCGAGAGCGCGCTCGCCCTCGTACACCAGCGCTTCTCCACCAATACCTTCCCGGCCTGGCCGCTGGCCCACCCCTATCGCATGGTGGCCCACAACGGCGAGATCAACACCCTGCGCGGCAACGTCAACTGGATGGCGGCGCGGCAGGCGAGCGTGGATTCGGAGCTGTTCGGCGCCGACATCTCCAAGCTCTGGCCCATCAGCTACGAAGGCCAGTCGGACACCGCCTGCTTCGACAACGCGCTCGAATTCCTCACCCAGGGCGGCTACTCCCTGCCGCACGCCGCCATGATGCTGGTGCCCGAGGCCTGGGCCGGCAACCCGCTCATGGACGAGGAGCGTCGCGCCTTCTACGAGTACCATGCCTCCCTCATGGAGCCGTGGGACGGCCCGGCCGCCATCGTCGCCACCGACGGCCGGCAGATCGTCGCGACCCTCGACCGCAACGGCCTGCGCCCCGCCCGCTACATGGTGACCACCGACGACACCATCGTATTGGCTTCGGAAATGGGCGTTCTCACCCTCCCCGAGGAGAAGATCGTCACCAAGTGGCGCCTCCAGCCCGGCAAGATGCTGCTGGTTGACCTTGAGGAAGGCCGCCTCGTTCCCGACGAGGAGATCAAGTCCGAGCTCGCCAAGGCCCACCCCTACAAGGAGTGGCTGAAGCACACCCAGCTCGTCCTGGAAGACCTGCGCCCCGTGGAGGCGCGCGAGGTGCGCACCGACGTGTCGCTGCTCGATCGCCAGCAGGCATTCGGCTACACCCAGGAGGAGCTGAAGCTGCTCATGGCGCCCATGGCCATCACCGGCCAGGAGGCGGTGGGCTCCATGGGCACCGACACGCCCATCTCCGTGCTCTCCAACAAGTCGAAGCCGCTGTTCTCCTACTTCCAGCAGAACTTCGCGCAGGTGACGAACCCGCCCATCGACCCGATCCGCGAGGAGCTGGTGATGAGCCTGGTGTCGTTCATCGGCCCGCGGCCCAACATCTTCGACCTGGAAGGCACCGCCCGCCGCAAGCGGCTCGAGGTGCGCCAGCCCATCCTCACCAATGAGGACCTGGAGAAGATCCGCTCCATCGGCTTCATGGAGGAGCGGTTCGACACCCGCACGCTGGACATCACCTACGCCGCAGACAAGGGCGCTGCGGGCCTCGAAGGCGCGCTGGAGCACCTGTGCGACCGCGCCGAGGCGGCCGTGCACGGCGGCTACAACATCATCATCCTTTCCGACCGCATGACCGGGCCGGATCGCATCCCGATCCCGGCGCTGCTGGCCACGGCGGCGGTGCACCACCACCTCATCCGCAAGGGCCTGCGCACGTCTGTGGGCCTCGTGGTGGAGACCGGCGAGGCGCGCGAGGTGCACCATTTCGCATGCCTCGCGGGCTATGGCGCCGAGGCCATCAACCCCTATCTCGCCTTCGAAACCCTGCTCGCCATGAAGGACGAGATTCCGGAGGAGGTCGACGACAAGGAGATCGTCAAGCGCTTCATCAAGTCGGTGGACAAGGGCCTGCTGAAGGTGATGTCCAAGATGGGTATCTCCACCTACCAGTCCTATTGCGGCGCACAGATCTTCGACGCGGTCGGCCTCAACTCCGAACTCGTGAACAAGTATTTCTTCGGCACCGCCACCACCATCGAGGGCATCGGCCTTGCCGAGATCGCCGAGGAGACGGTGCGCCGCCACCAGCTCGCCTTCTCCGACGCGCCGGTCTACCGCCTCGCCCTCGACGTGGGCGGCGAATATGCCTTCCGCATGCGTGGCGAGGACCATGCCTGGACGCCGGACACGGTGGCCACCCTCCAGCACGCCGTGCGCGGCAATGCGCAGGACCAGTACCGCGCCTTCTCCAGCATGGTGAACGCCAGCAACGAGAAGCTGCTCACCGTCCGCTCGCTGTTCCGCATCCGCGAGGCGGAGGAGATCGGCCACCAGCCCCTCGACATCACCGAGGTCGAGCCCGCGTCCGAGATCGTGAAGCGGTTCGTCACCGGCGCCATGTCGTTCGGCTCCATCTCGCGCGAGGCGCACACCACGCTTGCCATCGCCATGAACCGGATCGGCGGCAAGTCGAACACCGGCGAGGGCGGCGAGGAGCCGGAGCGCTTCAAGCCCCTGCCCAACGGCGACAGCATGCGCTCCGCCATCAAGCAGGTGGCCTCGGGCCGGTTCGGCGTCACCGCTGAATACCTCGTCAATTCCGACGTGATGCAGATCAAGGTGGCTCAGGGCGCCAAGCCCGGCGAGGGCGGCCAGCTTCCCGGCCACAAGGTGGACGCGGTGGTGGCCAAGGTGCGCCACTCCACGCCGGGCGTGGGCCTCATCTCCCCGCCCCCGCACCATGACATCTACTCCATCGAGGATCTGGCGCAGCTCATCTACGATCTCAAGAACGTGAACCCCGACGCGGACGTGTCGGTGAAGCTCGTGTCCGAGGTCGGCGTGGGCACGGTGGCGGCGGGCGTCGCGAAGGCGCGCGCCGACCACATCACCATCTCCGGCTTCGAAGGCGGCACGGGCGCGAGTCCGCTCACCGCCATCAAGCACGCAGGCTCGCCCTGGGAGATGGGCCTCGCCGAAACCCAGCAGACGCTGGTGGCCAACGGCCTGCGCTCGCGCGTGGCGCTGCAGGTGGACGGCGGCTTCCGCACCGGGCGCGACGTGGTGATCGGCGCGCTCCTGGGGGCAGACGAGTTCGCCTTCTCCACGGCGCCGCTGATCGCCGCCGGCTGCATCATGATGCGCAAGTGCCACCTCAACACCTGCCCGGTGGGCGTCGCCACCCAGGACCCGGTGCTGCGCAAGCGCTTCAAGGGCACGCCCGAGCACATCATCAACTACTTCTTCTTCGTCGCCGAGGAAGTGCGCGAGTACATGGCCCAGCTCGGCTTCCGGAAGGTCGAGGACATGGTCGGCCGCGCCGACGTGCTCGACCAGCAGAAGGCCATCAACCACTGGAAGGCCAAGGGCCTGGACTTCTCCAAGCTGTTCGCCCAGCCCGAGCGGCCCGCCGACGAACGCCTCGCCGGCATTCGCCACACCGAGCGCCAGCACCACCCCATCGAGAAGGTGCTCGACCGCACCCTCATCGCGAAGGCGGCGCCGGCCCTGGAGCGCGGCGAGAGGGTGGTGATCGAGACCCCCATCCGCTCGGTGGACCGTTCCGCCGGCGCCATGCTCTCGGGCGCGGTCGCCAAGCGCTACGGCCATGCGGGCCTTCCGGACGACACCATCCACGTGAAGCTCTCCGGCACGGCGGGCCAGGCCTTCGGCGCCTTCCTTGCCGCAGGCGTCACCTTCGATCTCGTGGGCGAGGCCAACGACTACGTGGGCAAGGGTCTCTCGGGCGGGCGCATCATCGTGCGGCCTCCGGCCCATTCGGCCATCGTGCCCGAGCACTCGATCATCGTCGGCAACACGGTGATGTACGGCGCCACCGAGGGCGAGTGCTACTTCCACGGCGTGGCGGGCGAGCGCTTCGCGGTGCGCAACTCCGGCGCCATCGCGGTGGTCGAGGGCACCGGCGACCACGGCTGCGAGTACATGACCGGCGGCGTGGTGGTGGTCATCGGCCCCACCGGGCGCAATTTCGCGGCCGGCATGTCCGGCGGCGTGGCCTATGTGCTCGACGAGGACAAGACCTTCGCCAAGCGCTGCAACCTCTCCATGGTCGACCTGGAGCCGGTGGAGGAGGAGGAGGACCTGCTGGAGCGCCTCCACCACCACGGCGGCGATCTGGAGTTCAAGGGCCGCATCGATGTGCACTCCGACATGTCGCGCCACGACGAGGAGCGCCTGCACCAGCTCATCGCCAAGCACCTGCACTACACAGGCTCGGCGCGGGCGCAGGCCATCCTCGACAATTGGGCGGACTACCGCTCCAAGTTCGTAAAGGTGATGCCGGTGGAATACCGGCGCGCCCTGCGTGACCTGGAGAAGCTGCGCGGCCTCGTGGCGGCGGAATAAGCCGACATCCGCCCTCGCCCGGCTCCCCGCCCGCAAGCGGGAAGGGCCGAAGCGGGGGCGCCGCCGGCGGCTGCGGAGCACCTCTTTCCGCGCGGCCCGGCCCGGCAGGGGCTCGCCCCCTCCCCCGCACGCCGGCCGCCCGCTCGGCCCCCGCATCCGGCTCGGACCGGCGCAACACGTTCCGGCACGCCAATTCCGAGTCCTCAAGCTGTTATAATTCTTGTAATGGAGCTGAGGTGCGCAGACGCGGCGCGCGCGGCGGCTCCCGCAACGAGGTTCCAATGGGCAAGGTCACGGGTTTCCTGGAAATTGATCGGCGCGAGCAGAAGTATCAGCCCGCCTCCGACCGCATTCGCCATTTCCGCGAATTCACTCTGCCGCTGCCCGAAGCCGAGGTGGTGAACCAGGCCTCGCGCTGCATGGATTGCGGCGTGCCCTTCTGCCACGGCCCCACCGGCTGCCCGATCCACAACCAGATTCCGGACTGGAACGACCTCGTCTATCGCGGCGAGTGGGAGGAGGCAGTCCGCAACCTGCACTCCACCAACAATTTCCCCGAGTTCACCGGCCGCGTCTGCCCCGCCCCCTGCGAGGAGGCGTGCACGCTGAACCTCGAAGACGTGCCCGTCACCATCAAGACGGTGGAGCAGTCCATTGCCGACATGGGCTGGAAGAAGGGCTGGATCCGCCCCGAGCCCGCCGCCGTGAAGACCGGCAGGAAGGTCGCCGTGATCGGTTCCGGCCCTGCCGGCATGGCCGCCGCCCAGCAGCTCGCCCGCGCGGGCCACGAGGTTCATGTCTACGAGCGCGAGCCCAAGGCCGGCGGCCTGCTGCGCTACGGCATCCCCGACTTCAAGATGGAGAAGAAGCACATCGACCGCCGCGTGGCGCAGATGGAGGCCGAGGGCGTCACCTTCCACTACGGGGTGAACGTTGGCGTCACCACCCCGCTCCAGGCGCTGCTCGATGGCCATGACGCGGTACTGCTCGCCGGCGGCTCGGAGGCCCCGCGCGACCCGCAGCTCACCGGCCAGGAATTCGAGGGCGTGCATTTCGCCATGCCCTATCTGGTGCAGTCCAACCGCCGCGAAGGCGACGAGCAAATCAACGAGCTGCCCATCATCGCGGCCGGCAAGCACGTGGTGGTGGTGGGCGGCGGCGACACCGCCTCCGACTGCGTGGGCACCGCCTTCCGCCAGGGCGCGCTCTCGGTCACCCAGCTCGACATCCGCCCGGTGCCGCCCATGAAAGAGGACAAGCTGGCGGTGTGGCCCTACTGGCCCACCAAGTTCCGCACCTCCTCCTCCCAGGCCGAGGGCGCCGAGCGCGAGTTCGCCTGCGCGACGCTGGGCATCGAGGGCCGCAACGGCCGCGTCACCGGCGTGAAGTGCGCCCGCGTGGATGCCAAGCGCCAGCCCATCGCCGGCACCGAGTTCGTGCTGCGCGCCGATCTCGTGTTCCTGGCCATCGGCTTCGCCCACCCCCTGCACGCGGGCATGCTGGCCGACACCGGCGTCACCCTCGACAAGCGCGGCAACGTCAGCGCCAATGACGACGACTACGCCACCTCCGTGCCCAAGCTGTTCGCGGCGGGTGACATGCGGCGCGGCCAGTCGCTCGTGGTGTGGGCCATCCGCGAGGGCCGGCAGGCCGCCCACGCCATCGACGTCGCGCTCATGGGCGCCTCGACCCTGCCGCGCTGAGCCCCTGTCGCACTGAGCCCTTGGGCGCATCTCGGCCCGAAATGATGGGCCCCTCTTTCCCGGCGGGAGAGAGGGGCTTTTTCATGCGCTGAAGGGGGCGCCTCGCACCATCGGCCCAGGCGCTTGACCGGCATGGGGCGGACCTGAGCGAGGACCATGGAAACGGCCCGCCGGAAAAGCTCGCGGGCCCCTCGAATCAGCCCGAAGCGTCGGTACGCCAGGCCCCGGGGCTCTTCCCGGTCCATTTGCGGAAGGCGCGGTGGAAAGCGCTGGGCTCCGAGAAGCCGAGATCGACGGCGATCTCGGCCACGTCCCGCCCCCCCTCCGACAGTGCCGCCATGGCGAGCGCGCGCCGCAGCTCATCCTTGATATCGCGATAGGTCTGGCCCTCCAGGCGCAGGCGCCGGCGCAGGGTGGGCTCCGGCATGCGCAGCTGGGCCGCCAGCTCCTGGAAGCTCGGCCACCGGGCCGGCGGCGTGGCGCGCAGCCGCGCGCGCACCTTGGCGAGAAGCCCCGCATCATGCCGGTAGCGCACCAGGATGTTGGCCGGCGCCCGGCGCAGGAACTCGCGCAGCGCCCGCTCGTTACGGATAGCGGGCAGCTTCAGGAAATCGGCATCGTAGGCTAGGCGGCTCTCGGGCTGGCCGAAGCGCACGGGCGCCCCGAAAAACTGCCCGTAGTCGGCCCCATGCGCTGGCGGCCCGCAGCGGAAATCCACCCGCCGCAGCGGCACGCGCCGGCCCACCAGCCAGCAGGTGATGCCATGCACCACGATCCAGAACGTGCGGTAGGCGAAGGCGGAGCGCGGCGCGCCGGCATCCTTCAGCACCACCTGGGCGAGGCCATCAGCCACCACCAGCTCGCCATGGGGATCGTCCATCACCAGGCGCAGGAAGCGCAGGGCCCGCCGCAGGGCCTGTTCCAGGGTGGCCGCGGAGAGGATGGCGTGGCACAGCAGGGTGAAGCTGCCGGAGCGCATGGGCCGCGCCCCCTCACCGAAGAACTCGTCGTCGATGGTGGCGGCGATGGCGAGCCACAGGGCGCCGTAGCGCTCGGCCGAAACCGGCTCGCGCACCACCTCCGGCAGGCCGGCGCGCGCCAGCAGCGGCCGTTCGTCGAGGCCGCGGCGGCGCAGGCATTGCAGGGCGTCCTCCACGAAGCCGGGCGAGATCATGCGCCGTTCCATGTGCCCCTCCCTGGCGCCGGGCTGGCTGGCCGCACATGGCAAAACCGATCACGAATTTAGCTCCATTCGGTCATCGTATGCCACCCATCTTCGTCGCTAGATCGAGCCAATCGAGAATGCGTCCCCGCCCGTCCGGAAGCCGGGGACCGATGGAGGAACGAAAATGGCCGACGCCACGAATCCCACCCCCACCCATGCGGAGGCCGCCCGCGACTTCCGCCTCGCCGACGTGGCGGCCCTGCTCGACGGCGACTTGGAGAGCGGCATCAACGCCTGCGTGGAGTGCTGCGACCGCCATGCGGCCTCGGGCGGCACCGCCCTCGACTGGGAGAGCGCAGACGGCCGGCGCGCGAGCTACACCTTCGCGCAGATGAAGGCGCTGTCCGCCCGCTTCGCGAACCTCATCACCGCCCAGGGCATCAAGCCCGGCGATGTGGTGGCGGGCCTTCTGCCGCGCACACCGGAGCTGCTCATCACCATCCTGGGCACCTGGCGGGCGGGGGCGGTCTACCAGCCCCTGTTCACCGCCTTCGGCCCCAAGGCCATCGAGCACCGGCTGAAGACCTCCGGCGCGAAGCTGGTGGTCACCGACACCCACAACCGCCCCAAGCTGGATGAGGTGGAGAAGGCGCCCCCGGTGGCGCTCGTCACCCGCCCCGGCGAGGCCGCGCCGCGTCCGGGTGACCTCGACTTCCACGCCGAGCTGGCGCGCCAGGGCGCCGAGTTCGAGCCCGTGCTGCGCAAGGGCACGGATCTCTTCCTCATGATGTCCACCTCCGGCACCACCGGCCTGCCCAAGGGGGTCCCGGTGCCGCTCAAGGCCCTGCTCGCCTTCCTGATCTACATGCGCGACGCGGTGGACCTGCGGCCCTCGGACAAGTTCTGGAACATCGCCGATCCCGGCTGGGCCTACGGCCTCTATTACGCGGTGACGGGCCCGCTGCTGCTGGGCCACGCCACCACCTTCTATGACGGCCCGTTCACCGCGGCCGGCACATATGACGTCATCAAGCGCCACGGCATCACCAACCTTGCCGGCGCGCCCACCGCCTACCGCCTGCTCATCGCCGCCGGTCCCGAGGCGGCGGCCAAGGTGAAGGGCCAGCTGCGCGCCGTCTCCAGCGCCGGCGAGCCGCTGAACCCGGAGGTGATCCGCTGGTTCGCGGAGCATCTCGACGCCCCCATCTTCGACCATTACGGCCAGACCGAGCTGGGCATGGTGGTGAACAACCATCACCGCCTGAAGCACGCGGTGCATCCCGGCTCCGCCGGCTTCGTCATGCCCGGCTACCGGGTGGCGGTGCTGGACGAGGCGGGCCGGGAGCTGCCCCCAAACGTGCCGGGCGTGCTCGCCATCGACATTGCCCATTCCCCCCTGCTCTGGTTCACCGGCTACTGGCGGCAGGAGACACCGGCCATGGCCGGCGGCTACTACCGCACCGGCGACACGGTGGAGCTGGAGGAGGACGGCCGCATCAGCTTCGTCGGCCGGGCGGACGATGTCATCACCTCGTCCGGCTACCGCATCGGCCCGTTCGACGTGGAAAGCGCGCTCATCGAGCATCCGGCGGTGATCGAGGCGGCGGTGATCGGCAAGCCCGATCCCGAGCGCACGGAGATCGTGAAGGCGTTCGTGATCCTGCGCGAGGGCCTCGCCCCCTCGGAGGAGCTGGCGGAGGAGCTGCGGCAGTACGTGAAGCACCGCCTCTCGGCCCACGCCTACCCGCGTGAGATCGAGTTCATGGCGGAGCTGCCGAAGACGCCGAGCGGCAAGCTCCAGCGCTTCATGCTGCGCAACCGGGAAACCGGCAAGGCGAACGGCGCGGCCTGAAGCCAAGCCCACGGCTCGGAGGGCGGATGCGCCAGCATCCCGCGCCCTGGCCCCGGGGGGCCGCGCACAACCATACGGGGGAGGAACAACCCATGCAGATCAAGGACCGCGTGTTTCTCGTCACCGGCGCCGGCTCCGGCCTCGGCGCCGCCGTCTCCCGCCTGCTGGTGGGCGGGGGCGCGAAGGTGGTGGGGCTCGACATCAACGCTGCAGCCGGCGAGGCCATCGCCGCCGAGCTGGGCGAAAGCTTCCGCTTCCAGAAGGCGGACGTGACCAGCGAGCCCGACGGCCTCGCCGCCGTGGCGCTGGCGAAGGCGGCGTTCGGCCACCTGCACGGCCTCGTCAATTGCGCCGGCGTCGCGCCGGGCGAGAAGGTAGCGGGCCGCGAAGGGCCGCACCGGCTGGAAAGCTTCGCCCGCGCCGTCTCCATCAATCTCGTCGGCACCTTCAACATGCTGCGCCTCGCGGCCGATGCCATCGTGAAGGAGGAGCCGGGCGCCGACGGCGAGCGCGGCGTCATCATCAACACCGCCTCCATCGCCGCCTTCGACGGGCAGATCGGCCAATGCGCCTACGCCGCCTCCAAGGGCGGGGTGGCGGCCCTCACCCTGCCGGCGGCGCGCGAGCTGGCGCGGTTCGGCGTGCGGGTGGTCACCATCGCCCCCGGCATCTTCGAGACGCCCATGATGGCCGGCATGGCCCAGGAGGTGCAGGACGCGCTGGGCAAAAACGTGCCCTTCCCGCCCCGGCTCGGCCGGCCGCCGGAATATGCGGCGCTGGTGGAGCACATCATCGGCAACGTCATGCTGAACGGCGAGGTCATCCGCCTCGACGGCGCGCTGCGCATGCCGCCGCGCTGATCGTGATGCCCAAGGTCCGCGCGCATCGTTCACGGACCTTGGACCAAGCCCGCGCGCGACTTGAGCAAAACCCACCCGGCGCCGGTCGAACACCGGGCCACGGTATAATAAGGGAGGAAACAACACATGACGGCCTCTGATCCCATCGTCATCGTCGGCGCCGCCCGCACCCCCATGGGCGGCTTCCAGGGCGACCTGAAAGATGTGAACGCCTCCACCCTGGGCGCCGCCGCCATCGGCGCCGCGCTGGAACGGGCGGGCGTCGCGCCCGACCAGGTGGAGGAAGTGGTGTTCGGCTGCGTGCTGCCGGCCGGCCAGGGCCAGGCCCCGGCGCGCCAGGCGGGGCTGGGCGCCGGGCTGCCGCTCTCGGCGGGCGCCACCACGGTCAACAAGATGTGCGGCTCCGGCATGAAGGCGGCCATGTTCGCGCACGACCTGCTCACCGCGGGCTCGGCGGGCGTGGTGGTGGCGGGCGGCATGGAGAGCATGACCAACGCCCCCTACCTGCTGGACCGCGCCCGCGCCGGCTACCGCATGGGCCACGGCCGGGTGCTCGACCACATGTTCCTCGACGGGCTGGAGGACGCCTACGACAAGGGCCGCCTCATGGGCACCTTCGCGGAGGATTGCGCGCAGGAATACCAGTTCACCCGCGAGGCGCAGGATGCCTTCGCCATCGCCTCCCTCACCAAGGCGCAGAAGGCCATCATCGACGGCTCCTTCGCGGCCGAGATCGTTCCCGTGACGGTGAAGGCCGGCAAGGCCGAGCGCGTGGTGGCGAGCGACGAGCAGCCCCCGAAGGCCAAGCTCGACAAGATCCCCACCCTCAAGCCCGCCTTCCGCGAGGGCGGCACGGTGACGGCGGCCAACTCCTCTTCCATCTCCGACGGCGCGGCGGCGCTGGTGCTGATGCGCCGTTCGGAAGCGGAGAAGCGCGGGCTGACCCCGCTCGCCGCCATCGCCGGCCACGCCACCCACGCCCAGGCGCCGAGCCTGTTCACCACCGCCCCCGTCGGCGCCATGCGCAAGCTCATCGAGAAGACCGGCTGGGCGCTCGGGGACGTGGACCTGTTCGAGATCAACGAGGCCTTCGCCGTGGTACCCATGGTGGCCATCAAGGACCTCGCTTTGCCGGCGGAGAAAGTGAACGTGCACGGCGGCGCCTGCGCGCTGGGCCACCCCATCGGCGCCTCCGGCGCGCGGGTGATGGTGACGCTGCTGGCCGCGCTCCAGAAGTACGGCCTGAAGCGCGGCGTCGCCTCGCTCTGCATCGGCGGCGGCGAGGCGACGGCGGTCGCCATCGAGCGCCTGAACTGAACCTTGGCGCCCCGGTTCCCCTCCGCGGGGGGAGGACGGCGCCGGGGCTCCGGAGGGCGGCATCCGGACCGGGCCCGGGCCTGGCCGGAGTGCCGCCCTCCCCCACCACAGGGCCAAGAACGGGCAGAAGAAACCACCAAGAAGAAATCCGCCAAGGGAGCGAAACCGTGATCCTCACCGATACCCAAAAGGACATCCGCGACATGGTCCGCGCCTTCGCCGGGGAGCGCCTCGCCCCCGGCGCCGCCGCGCGCGACCGGGCGCACGCCTTCCCCCGCGCCGAGCTCGCGGAGATGGGGACGCTGGGCTTCCTCGGCATGCTGGTGCCGGAGGAATATGGCGGCTCGGCCGCCGATCTCGTCTCCTACGCCCTGGCGCTGGAGGAGATCGCGGCGGCCGACGGCGCCACGTCCACCATCGTTTCCGTGCATTCCTCTGTGGGCTGCGGGCCCATCGTGAAGTTCGGCACCGAGGAGCAGAAGCAGCGCTTCCTGCCCAGGCTCGCCTCCGGCGAATGGATCGGCGGCTTCGCCTTGACCGAGCCGCACACCGGCTCGGACGCCGCCGCCATCCGCACCCGCGCCCGGCGCGAGGGCGACCATTATGTGCTGAACGGCGCCAAGCAGTTCATTACTTCCGGCAAGAACGGCAACCTCGTCATCGTGTTCGCGGTGACCGATCCGGAGGCGGGCAAGAAGGGCATCTCCGCCTTCATCGTGCCCACCGACACCCCCGGCTACGAGGTGGTGCGGGTGGAAGACAAGCTGGGCCAGCACGCGTCCGACACCTGCGCCCTCGCCTTCAACGACATGCGCATTCCCGAGAGCCTGCGCCTGGGCGCCGAGGGCGAGGGACTGAAGATCGCGCTCGCGAACCTGGAGGGCGGGCGCATCGGCATCGCCTCCCAGGCGGTGGGCATGGCGCGGGCGGCGTTCGAGGCGGCACAGGCCTATGCGAAGGACCGCGTGACCTTCGGCAAGCCCATCTTCGAGCACCAGGCGGTGGCCTTCCGCCTCGCCGACATGGCGACCCGCATCGAGGCCGCCAGGCAGATGGTGCTGCATGCCGCAAGCCTGCGCGAGGCCGGCCTGCCCTGCCTCACCGAGGCCTCCATGGCCAAGCTCCTCGCTTCCGAGACGGCGGAGCAGGTGTGCTCGGCCGCAATCCAGATCCACGGCGGCTACGGCTATCTCGCCGACTTCCCGGTGGAGCGCATCTACCGCGACGTGCGGGTGTGCCAGATCTACGAGGGCACCAGCGACGTGCAGCGCATCGTCATCGCCCGGAGCCTTTGAGAGGAAGCTTTCGACACGCTCCCGCTCCCCCATACCGGAGCGGGAGCGCCGCACGGCCCCGCCGCGACCCCCTCGCGCAATGCCCGAAAACGGGCCGCGAGCCGACCACACCCGAGGAAACGCCAGATGACCGATTCCCACCCCGCGGGCACCGCCCAGAACACGCCCGAGGACATGCCCACCGGCCCCCTCGCCGGCCTGCGCGTCGTTGATCTCTCCCGCCTCGCACCGGGACCCTACTGCACCATGCTGCTGGCCGACCTCGGCGCCGAGGTGATCGTGGTGGGCGGCGGGCGCGCGGGGGTGCCCATTCCCGAGCTTTCGCGCGGCAAGCGCTTCATCTCGCTCGACCTGAAGGCGCCGGAGGGGCGCGCCGCGCTGCAGGCGCTGGTGAAAACCGCCGACGTGCTGGTGGAGGGCTTCCGCCCCGGCGTCGCCGACCGCATCGGCGCCGGCTATGCGGAGCTGGCGGCGCTCAACCCGAAGCTCGTCTACTGTTCCGTCACCGGCTTCGGCCAGGACGGGCCGCGCGCCCAGGAGGCCGGACACGACATCACCTATCTCGCCCTGTCCGGCGTGCTCGGCGGCCTGGGGCCGAAGGAGGCCCCGCCCGCCGCGCCGCTCAACCTGGTGGCGGATTTCGCGGGCGGCAGCCTCATGGGGGCCATCGGCATCCTGGCGGCGGTGATCGAGGCGCGCCGCTCGGGGCGGGGCCAGAAAATCGACGCCGCCATGCTGGACGGCGCGCTCTCCCTCATGGCCATGCACCTGCCCCTGTGGCGCACGCCCCACTGGCCCGCGCGCGGCGAGGGGCTGCTGGCGGGCGACACCCCCTTCTACCGCACCTATGCCTGCGCCGACGGGCGCTTCATCGCCGTCGGCGCCCTGGAGCGCGGCTTCTTCGAGACCCTGTGGCGCACCCTGGAGCTGGGCGCGGCGCCCGACCACATGGCCCGCGCCAACTGGCCGGAGATCGAGAGCCGGCTCGCCGCCGTATTCCTCACCCGCCCGCGCGACGCATGGGCCGCCCTGTTCGCCGGAACGGACGCCTGCGTCGCCCCGGTGCTCGAGCCGCACGAAGTGTGGGACGAGCCCCACAACGCCGCCCGCCACCCCGGCTCGGGGCCGAGCCGGGTGCCGGCAGTTCCCCGCCTGTCCCGTACCCCGGCCCTCGCCCGGCCCCTGGACGAGACCGACCAGAGCCGCGCCGTGCTCGGCACCCTCGGCCTCTCGGAAGCGCAGATGGACGCGGCCATCGCGCCCGCGAGCAAGGACGGGCGCACCGGCCTCGACTGGCCGCCGGAGCTGCGCTGACGCAACGCGGAGGGCCAGCCCGGTACGGCGCAGGCCCTCCGTCACGCGAGCATCGACCACACAACCCTTGGTCGCATCGACTTTTTCCTGAGCCTGAAACGCCCCTGATGCCATCCGCTCCGGTCTTCGACCGGCGCCGGGCGGGTTCGCCCGAACGCCGCGCGGGCTCGGCCAAAGGCCCATGAGACATGCGCGCTTGAGAAAAGCGCATAGGCCTTTGGCCTGAGCCGTTTCGCCGCCCTTGTGGCGCTCCCCCTGCCCGCCTTAAACAAGCCGAGGCGTCGCAGGAGCGCCGAGGCCGGCCGGAACAACGGCCCGGCCGGCGAAATCATATCTCTCAGGATGTTGCCCGATGTCGAACATTGTCGATGACATTTATACCGAGCCCGAGGATTACTCGCCCGACACCCTCGCCAACCTCGGCCCCCTGCGCCGCCTCGCCGGCACCTGGCAGTCCGACACCGGGGTGGACGTGAACCCGAAGGCCGACGGCCCGGAGCGGCGCGTGTTCAGCGAGGTCATCCGCATGGAGCCGATCGACCCGCAGACCAACGGCCCGCAGTTGCTCTACGGCCTGCGCTACCACATCCACATCACCGCGCCGGGCGAGGCGGGCACGTTCCACGACCAGGTGGGCTACTGGCTGTGGGAGCCGGCGACCGGCCTCATCATGCAGACCATCGCCATCCCGCGCGGCCAGGTGGTGCTGGCCGGCGGCAAGGCCGGCGTCGACGACAAGACCCTCACGGTCGAAGCGCGACGGGGGGATACCCGCTTCGGCATCGCCTCCACCACCTTCCTCGAGGAAGCCTTCCGCACCGATTATTACCGCATCGACATCACCTTCAACGCGGACGGGAGCTGGACCTATGTGACCCGCACCGATCTCGCGATCCGCGGGCAGGTGCCGGCGTTCAACCACACGGACACCAACACCCTGCGCCGCATCCTGCGCCCGCGCCCGAACCCCATGGCCGCCCCGCCGCTGGAGCCCGCCGAGGCCTGAGCCGCGTCCGCGACGGCAGACGGGTACGGAAAAATGCGGGGAGGTGCGCGACCCGCACCCGGCGCTTCTCCGCTGAGCCCAAGGGACGGGTGCGCCTCGCAGTCGGCGGGCGCGGCCCCATCCCGCGGCATCATGCGTGAAGACGCCTGGTGTGCCGGCAACCGTTGGGGCCGGCTGAGAGAGACTGCCGGGCCGCCGGGGTCGATACCGAAGGGCGATTGCGTTCGGCCCGCGCGACCGGATCAATCGCACGCATGGGCAGACCGGTGCGGACCGAGACGGCGCCCCTATTCTGTTCTGCAGGCGAGACATCACAAGCGGCCTGCCGCGACACGCGCTTCTCCCCAATGGCGCCGGCACGACGACGTGCAGTCGCCATATCGGAGATCGCATGCAAAGAGTAGCATCAGCGCTGATAGCACCCCCAGGAGGACTCGGGGGGTGCATCTGGCGGCTGCCCCGGCAGGAAAAACATCAGCCCCCCTGCGGTATCGAGGTCATCGATGGCGAAACCCAATCTGTTCATCCTGGGTGCGGGGAAATGCGGCACCACCTCGCTTTATCATCTTCTGGAGCGCCATCCGGAGATAAAGGCAAGCGAGATCAAGGAGCCAAGCTTCTTTTGCAGCTACTTTCAGGTGGTACAAAATCCCATAGTATACTTCCACCTTTTCGATCCCCCTAGAAAATACAGGCTGGATGCGTCCCACGTCTATTTTTCAAACCCAGAGACGCCTCAGGTCTTGTTCGACCTTTTTCCTGACGCAAGATTCATTCTCAGCTTGCGGCATCCCAAGGCACGTGCGCACTCGCTTTATCAGCACATGCGCCGGGCCCGGCATGCCGATGGAAGGCCGCTTGAGCTGGTCGAGACCTTCCAGGACGCGCTCGCGCTTGAGGCTGAAAGATTTCACTCCGATTCCTTCTTTTCGACCTGCAGGCATTATTTCTGGAATTTCATGTATATGCGCTCCTCGCTCTACGATGAGCAGCTAAAGCGTTATTTCGCCCTATATCCGCGCGAGCGCTTCCTCATCATGAGTCTTGCGGAATTGCAGCGGGAGCCGCAGGCGGTCCGTCAGTCCATCGCGGATTTCCTCGACATTGATGCGGCGGGCTTTGGCGACGAGATTCCCCGCGCCAACGTGGCCCCTGCCTACAGCCCGTTCGAGCCCGAGAGCGATGCCCTCATGGAGGCCCAGTTCGGCAACCTGACCGAGCGGTTGGACCGCATGGTCGGCCGCCCGCTGGACTGGTCGTGCTGAGTGCCTCTCGCCCCTCTTGGCGCAGCTCTTGTCAGCTTTTCGGGCTTTGGGGCGCGCGATGGATGCGCGGCATGGGATGAAGCCGCTCGCCGGGCAAGGACCTCCGGCTCAGACCGGAAAGTCTGCCGTCTTCGCCTCCGCCATTCCGGCCACCATGCCGCCGATGGTGAGCGCGCTGGTCAGGCCCGGCGATTCGATGCCGAACAGGTTCACCAGTCCCGGAAGGCCGTGCGCCTCTTCCCCCTGCAGCACGAAATCTGGGGTCGTCCCCTCCGGCCACTCCAGCTTGGGGCGGATGCCGGCATAGCCGGGCTGGAGGTCATCCTCCCGCACATCCGGCCAATAGCGGCGGATGGAGGCGAGGAAGGGCGCGCGGCGCGCCGGGTCCACCGCATAGTCGCGCCGCTCCACCCATTCCACGTCCGGCCCGAAGCGGGCCTGCCCGCCGAGATCGAGGGTCAGGTGGGTGCCCAGCCCGCCCGGTTCCGGCACCGGATAGATGAGGTGGCGGAACGGTACCTTGCGGGCGCACGTGAAGTAATTGCCCTTGGCCAGCCGGGGCTTCGGCACGAAGCGGGCTTCGAGCCCGCTGATGCGCGTGGCCACGCCGGTGGCGTCGAGCCCGGCGCTGTTCACCAGCAGCCGGCAGCGCAGGGTGAGCGGGCTCGTGCCGCCCGCCGTCACGATGAAGCCGCCTGCGTCCGCCTCGGCGCGCGCGAAGGGCGTGCGGAGCGCCACCATGCCGCCCGCGTCCTCCAGGTCTCCTTGCAACGCCAGCATCAGCCCGTGGGCATCGATGATGCCGGTGACGGGGGAGAGGAGCGCCGCATGGACGCGCAGGGCCGGCTCCAGCGCCAGCGCCCCGGCGGCGTCCAGCATGGCGAGGCCCTCCACCCCGTTGGCTTCGCCGGTGGCCTTCAGCCGCTCCAGATAGGGCACCTCGCCCGGCGCGCCCGCCACGATCAGCTTGCCCGGACGGGCGATGTCCACGCCGTGGGTGGCGCAATAATCGAAGAGGCGGCGACGGCCCTCCACGCACAGCCGCGCCTTGAGGGTGCCGGGGGCGTCATAGAGGCCGGCGTGGACCACCTCCGAATTACGGGCGCTGGTGACGGTGCCGATGGCCGCCTGCGCCTCCAGCACGATCACCTCGCGGCCCGCGCGCGCCAGCGCCCGCGCCACCGCGAGGCCCACCACGCCGGCGCCGACGACGATGCACTCCACCCGATCCATGCCCGCACCCCGTGCCCGCGAAGGAGGGTGGCAGCATAGCCTGCCCGGCCGCGCCGCGGCACGCGCGGGGCGCAAGGCGCCTCTTCGCCCGGCGCCGGCCGGCTCCGCAGCTCAGCGGTAGAACAGGCCCACCCGCGCGCCATCCACCTCCATCACCGCGATGTCCATGTCGTAGATGGCGCGCAGCACCTCCCGGCGCATCAGCTCGGCCGGCGGGCCCTGGAAGGCGAGGCGCCCGTCCTTCATGGCGACGATGCGGTCGGCATGGCAGGAGGCGAAGTTGATGTCGTGGAGCACCACCACCACGGTCTTGCCCAGCTCGTCGGCGGCGCGGCGCAGCAGGCGCATGGTGGCGGCGGCATGCTTCATGTCGAGATTGTTCAGGGGCTCGTCGAGCAGCAGGTAGTCCGTGTCCTGCGCCAGCACCATGGCGATGAAGGCGCGCTGGCGCTGGCCGCCGGAAAGCTCGTCGAGAAAGCGGCCGCCGAGGGCTGCGAGGTCCACATAGCCGATGGCGGCCGCCACCTTCTCGCGGTCCTCCGGCGTGAGGCGCCCGCGCGAATGGGGAAAGCGCCCGAACGCCACCAGCTCCTCCACCGTGAGGCGGGGCGTCACCGCATTGTCCTGCCGGAGGATGGCGAGCCGGCGCGCCAGCTCGGCGCCGGGCGTCGCCGCCACGTCCCGCCCGTCGAGGGTGACGCGGCCGGCGCTCGCCGGCATCAGCCGCGCGACGATGGAGAGCAGGGTGGATTTTCCCGCCCCGTTCGGCCCGATGAGGGCGGTGAGGCCGCCCGGTGGCAGGTCGAGGCTCACATCGTCCAGCACCCGCGCGGCGCCGTAGGACTTGGAGAGATTGCGGATCTCGATCACGGCCGGTCCTTCCGCAGCAGCAGCAGGATGAAGAAGACCCCGCCCACGAATTCGATGACGACGCTCAAGGTGGTGCCGAGGTTCAGGAGGCGTTCCAGCACCATCTGCCCGCCGGCGAGGCAGATCACCGCCACCAGCACCGCCGCCGGCAGGGTGTAGCGATGCCGGTCGGTGCCGACGAGATGGTAGGCGAGGTTGGCCACCAGCAGGCCGAAGAACAGCACCGGCCCCACCAGCGCCGTGGAGACGGAAACCAGCACCGCCACCACCGCCATCAGCAACGCCACCGTGCGCGGATAATCCACCCCCAGGTTGATGGCGTTCTCCCGCCCGAGGGAGAGCACGTCCAGCGTGGGAGCGAGGCGGAAGGCGAGCGCGCCCGCCGCCGCGATGGCGACCCCCGCGAGCGGCAGCAGCGTCGTGTCCACCGCATTGAACTGGGCGAACAGCATGCCCTGGAGCACGGAGAAGGCGTTGGGATCGAGAATGCGCTGGAGCATGGCGGCGAGGCTCCGGCACAGTACGCCGAACACCACGCCCGCCAGCAGCAGCAGGTGCAGGCTGTTGCGCCCGTCCGAGAACAGCAGGCGGAACAGAGCGAGCGCCGCCACCACCATCACCGCCGCCTCCGCGAGGAAGCGCGCGCGGGGGTCGATGGCCAGCACCGCCTGGGCGCCCAGCACAAACACGAGGAGGGTGCGGAACACCACGAACAGGGCGTCGAAGCCCATCACCGCCGGGGTCAGGATGCGGTTTCGCGTGAGGGTCTGGAACACCACGGTGGAAATCCCCACCGCCGCGCCCACCGCCACCAGCCCGGCGAGCTTGGTGCCGCGGAAGGCGAGCACGAAGCTCCAGCTGCCGCGCGCACCCACCGTGAGGAAGGCCAGCATGGAAAGGAGCGCGAGGAGGGAGAGCACGAACAGCACCTGCCCCGGCCTCCGGATCGGAATATTATCCAAGGCGATAGCGCCGCCCGAGCAGCAGATAGAGGAACACCGCGCTGCCCAAGACCCCCGCCACCGTGCCCACCGGGATCTCATAGGGAAAGCGGATGAGCCGGCCGGTGATGTCACAGGCGAGCAGGAAGATGGCGCCGCACAGCGCCACCCACGGCAGGGTGCGGCGCAGGTTGTCGCCCAGCACCAGGGCCACCACGTTGGCGACGATGAGGCCCAGGAAGGGCACCGTGCCGGCCGTGACCACGCAGGCCGCCGTCACCAGCGAGACGATGACGAGCCCGAACGACACCACCTTGCGGTAGTCGAGCCCTAAGTTGGTGGCGAAGGCGTCGCCCAGCCCCGCCACGGTGAAGCGGTCGGCGGCGAGATAGGCGAGCACGGCCAGGGGCACGGCGATCCACAACAGCTCGTAGCGCCCGCGCAGCACGCCGGAGAAGTCCCCCGTGGTCCAGGCCGCCAGCGCCTGCAGCAGATCGAAGCGATAGGCGAGGAAGACGGAGACGGAATCGATCACCCCGCCCAGGATCAGCCCCACCAGCGGCACCACCAGGGTGGTGCGCAGGCTCAGCCGCTCGACGATCCGCAGGAACAGGAAGGTGCCGGCCAGGGCGAAGGCCGCCGCCACCAGCATCTTGCCCAGCATGGGCAGCTCCGGCGCCGCGAGCATCACGCTCACGAGGCCGAGGCGCGCCGCCTCGGCGGTGCCGGCGGTGGTGGGCTCCACGAAGCGGTTGCGGAACAGCATCTGCATGATGACAGCCGCCACCCCCATGGAGAGGCCGGCGAAGACGAGCGCCAGCGTGCGCGGTACCCGGCTCGCCGCCAGCACCAGCAGCGCCGCCCCGTCCTCTCCCGACCAGAGGGCGGACAGGGTCATGTCGCCGGCGCCGACGAGGAGGCTCGCCGCCACCAGCGCCAGCAGCACCGCCAGCGCCACCACGAAGGCAGCCGGCGCCGCCGGCCCCGCCCCATGTCCCCGTCCATGTCCCGGCACGGCGACCGCGCTCACGGCTTCGGCCCGTCCTGGGGAACGCCTTGGAGGGCGGCTGCCAGTTCCTCCACCGACAGCGCGAGCGCCCGCGCGCCGCCGGTGGTGACATACCAGCGCGGCGCGTCGAGGTAGACGATGTGATCTTCCTTCGCGGCCGTGGTGGCGGCGACGATGTCGTTGTCGAGCGCGCTGCGGGCGGCGGCCGCGGCCTGGCCGATGGCGACGTCGCGGTCGAGCACCAGCAGCCAGTCCGGATTGGCCTTCAGCAGATATTCGAAGGAGATCACGTCGCCGTGGGTGTCCGCCTCCTTGCCGGTGGTAAGGGGGGTGAGGCCGAGGTCTCCGTGGATCCAGCCGAAGCGCGAGCCCGCCCCGTAGGCGGAGAGCTTGCCGCCATTGACCATGATCAGGAGCACGCGGCCCGCCTTCGGCGCCGCGGCCCGCACCGCCGCGATGCCGGCGCCGATGCGCGCATCGAGGGCGGCGGCCTCCTGCTCCTTGCCGAAAAGGCGGCCGAGGGTCTGCGCGTTGGCGCGCACGCCGGCCACGAAATGCTTTGGATCGACCGTGAGATCGATGGTGGGCGCGATCTTCGCGAGTTCGGCATATTTGGGCGCCGAGCGTCCGCCGATGATGATGAGGTCCGGCGCCAGGGCCGCCACGGCCTCGTAGTCGGGCTCGAACAGAGTGCCGACCTTCGCGTAGCGGTCGTCGCGATACTTCGCGAGCGATTGGGGCAGGTTGGAGCCCGGCACGCCCGCCACCTCCACGCCCAGGGCGTCGAGGGTATCGAGGGCACCGGCGTCGAACACCACCACCCGTGCCGGCCGCGCGGGCAGCACGGCCTCGCCCCTGGCGTGCTTCACGCTCACCGGCTCGGCGGCGGCCGGCGACCATGCGGGCGCGGCGAACAAGGCGAGAACGGCCAAAGCCGCCGCGCACCGGCGGGTGATGGCGGCGCGTGCGGAAGGGACCGCGGCAGGGATCATGGCGATCATCCTTGATGCATCGGGAAACGGGAGGAGCCGGTGTCTCCGGGCCTGCGGAGCGGCGATGCCGGCCCGACATGACGCAATGGGAGGCACGGGGATTTAGGGCGAAGATTCGCGTCTTGATAATTTAGAATCAATAAAAACAAGACGAATGCCTCGAATGGGAACGCGACTTCAAATCTCAGCACCGCGACATCAGAATGTTTTGCCGTCATCTGTGCTCAGGTAGTCATCTTATACACAGCATGCCACGTCAAGTTCATGCGGGCGGCAGGGCGGCCCATGCGCGAGACCATCGCGCCCCACAACCGCTGGCGTTCCCTGAGAAACCCCTTCGGCCTCTGCCGCGGGCCTCACCCCGGCGCTGCGGCCCGGGCGTGGGAAAAATAGACGCGGGAAAAGGGCGGGGCCTCGACGCGGGCGTCGCGGCGGGCCCGCACAGCGCCCGCCGATGGCGCTCCGGCGAAATACCGCGCTTCTCCCTGCGCGAGAGATGTGGGGAGGAAGGGAAGCGGCCGGACAACAGACCGGCAGCAGGCCAGGGCCGCAGCATCGCATAGGGCCCATTCGCCACGCCCCAGGCGCGGACCAGGCCTCGATGCCCCCGCATCCGCCATGCGCCCGGCCCCCTCAAAAAACCGACATCGTCCCGAACGGCCGGCGCGGCCAAGTCTCGCCGCGCCGGGGGAAGGATAGAAGGCCAAGCGGCCCCATGCGCCGCGCGCATCAGTGACCACCCTCCTGCGGATGCAGGCCGGATTCGGCGCCTCCCATTTGACCGGCGCCTGTCATCCCCCCCCAAAGGGACAGGCGGCTTGCCCCGCCCCGGCGCCCGCGGAGCGGCTGGTCTGGCCAGCGCGCGGGGGCCGTCCAACCCGCGCCGGAGCCATGCCGGTAGCCCCGGCGAACGCAGACCCGCCGCCGCGCGATCCTAAGGGCGCACGCCGGACTTCAGCACCTGCAGCTCGGCGAGCGCCCAATGCTCGCGGTCGCGGCCGGAGGGACACCCCTCCTCGCGCCAGATGGCGCGCGCGCGGCGGCGGATCTGGTCGCGCTCGGAAGGGGAAAGGCCGTCCGCCGCTGCGGGCGCAGAGACCGGCATCGTCTCGGCGTGGATCTTCACGGCAGCGCCCTTCCTGGTCGCGCTCCTGACGGCGACGCTCGCCGTGACCGTGCTTTTCGCAGCGGTGCTGTTCGTAGCGGTGCCTTGCGCAGCAGTGCCTTGCGCAGCGGCGCCTTTCGCAGCGTTGGCCTCGTGGCTCATGGGGTCCTCCTTCCGTCTGCCCTGGCGGGCAACGGCCGCGCCGGGGGCGGGAGCGGTCTTCGATGCGCGCCCTCACGTGAGACGCAACGACCGGCGGGCCCGCGGGTTCCCGCCCCGCTTGCCGCCTGCCGGTTCCCTCCCGCGCCGTCCGGCGCTAGAGGGCTTCCTCGTTTCATGGAATCGGGGAAGCCCTCTAGACTCTTGCATTGATGCGCCTTCTTCACGCGAACCGGTTTCCACTTCACTCGAAAACGCTCTATGCGTGGGCGAAGGCACAGGAGACGGACCATGCCGGCGGCGAACCTTCCTTCCCTCGACACGCTTCCCCGGCTCGCGGGGGAGATCCTCTCCCGCCTCGGCGTCCCCGCCGCGCGGCTGCGCGGCGCGCGCGCCGCCCGCACGCCGCTGACCGGCGAGGCCCTCGCTTATGTCTCGGACAGCGGGCCAGACCAGGTGGAGGCCGCCGTGGCACGGGCGGAGGCGGCGTTCCATGCCTGGCGCGCGGTGCCGGCGCCGCGCCGGGGCGAGCTGGTGCGGCTGCTGGGTGAGGAACTGCGCGCCGCCAAGGGCGATCTGGCCCGGCTGGTCAGCATCGAGGCCGGCAAGATCGCCTCCGAGGGCGCCGGCGAGGTGCAGGAGATGATCGACATCTGCGACTTCGCCACCGGCCTCTCGCGCCAGCTCCACGGCCTCACCATCGCCACCGAGCGGGCCGAGCACCGCATGATGGAGACGTGGCATCCACTGGGCCCGGCCTGCGTCATCACGGCCTTCAACTTCCCGGTCGCGGTGTGGGCCTGGAACGCGGCCCTGGCGCTGGTGTGCGGTGATCCGGTGGTGTGGAAGCCCTCGGAGAAGACCCCCCTCACCGCGCTGGCGGTGGAGGCGCTGTTCGCCCGCGCGGCGGCGCGCTTCGGCGATGCGCCGGAAGGGCTCCTCACGGTGCTGACCGGCGGCGCGGAGGTGGGCGAGGCGCTGGTGGACGACCCGCGCCTGCCGCTCGTCTCGGCCACCGGCTCCACCACCATGGGCCGGGAGGTAGCGCCGCGCCTCGCCCAGCGTTTCGCGCGCGCTATCCTGGAGCTGGGCGGCAACAATGCCGCCATCGTGCGCCCCTCGGCCGACCTCGACCTGACCGTGCGGGCGGTGGCGTTCGCGGCCATGGGCACCGCCGGCCAGCGCTGCACCACCCTGCGCCGGCTGATCGTGCACGATGACGTCCACGCCCCGCTGATGGCGCGCCTCGAACGGGCATTCGCCTCGGTGCCGGCGGGCGATCCGCTGGCGGCGGGCACGCTGGTCGGCCCCCTCATCGACGGCGCGGCCTACGACGCCATGCAGGTGGCACTGGAGGCGGCGCGGGCGGACGGCGGGCGCGTCATCGGCGGCGAACGGCTGGGGGCGGAGGCCCTCCCCGACGCCTATTATGCCCGCCCCGCCCTGGTGGAGATGCCGGCCCAGACCGGCACCGTCGCCGCCGAGACCTTCGCCCCCATCCTCTACGTGCTCAGGGAAAGCGAGCTGGAGGCGGCCATCGCCCTCAACAACGCCGTGGGCCAGGGCCTCGCCTCCTCCATCTTCACCACCGACCTGAGGGAAGCCGAGCGCTTCCTTTCCGCCGCGGGCTCCGACTGCGGCATCGCCAACGTGAACATCGGCCCCTCGGGCGCGGAGATCGGCGGCGCGTTCGGCGGCGAGAAGGAGACCGGCGGCGGTCGCGAGGCGGGCTCCGACGCATGGAAGGGCTACATGCGCCGGGCCACCAACACCATCAACTACGGCCGCGCCCTGCCGCTGGCGCAGGGCGTCTCCTTCGACATCGGTTGAGGCGGGCGGATACCGCGCGCAAGCGACGCAGCGGTAGCCGCATGGTTCAACCGTCGCGAAATCTGATCTAACGTGCGGTTGCGTCGGCGGATCGGGCGAATCGGCCGGATGGCCGGGGGCTAATCGCCGTCATCGCGGGTCTTTTAGGGCCCGCGCGACGGCGGCGACCCTCAAGGGAGCCGGCGCGTCATCGTGATGTGCTCTAAGGGCCGCTCCATGCCAACCATGCACCCAACCCCAAGACCGACCCGTCCCGCGGGCTGGTGCGGGAGCAGAACGGGCGTTGGCGCCTCTCAGGGCCTCTCTTCCAGCAGGAAAGGCATGTTTATGCTGCATCCCAAGAGCCTGATCCGAGCCGCAGCGGCACTCGCCGTCGCAGGGCTGGTGGCAGGCACCGGCGTTCCCCTCGCCTTGGCGGCCCCACCCGAGCCGGCGGAGGACCGCGCCGCCGCCACCCTTGATCCCGGCGCCGCCGCGGCCCTCACCCGCATGGGCGAATACCTCGCCGGCCTCAAGAGCTTCGAGCTCACCGCCAGGACCACTATCGAGGTGGCCCTGCGCGAGGGCCACCAGGTGGAGATCGGCGGCCTCGTCCACTATTGGGTGAAGCGGCCCGACCGCATCCGCATCGACAGCGAGACCGACACCCTCTCGCGCCAGTATTTCTTCGACGGCAAGACCTTCACCGTGGTGGCGCCGGACCGCGGCTTCTTCGCCCAGACCGAGGGCAAGGGCTCCATCGGCGACACCCTCGGCCATGCCGCCGAGACGCTGAACATCGAGGTGCCGCTGGCCGACCTGTTCGCCTGGGGCACGCCGCAGTCGCCGCTCAAGCAGTTCGAGCGCGGCTTCTACGTGGGCGCCGCCAAGATCGACGGCACCGCCACCGACCATTACGCGCTGATCGGCCGGGATATCGACCTCGAGGTCTGGATCCAGCAGGGCGATGTGCCGCTGCCGCTGAAGATGGCGCTGGTGGACCGGCGCGTACCCGGCAGCCCGCGCTTCTCCGCCGTGCTCGCCTGGGTGCCGGACGCAGCCATTCCCGACGCCGCCTTCACCTTCACCCCGGCCAAGGGCGTGGCACGCATCCCATTCTCCAAGCCCGCACCGGCCCAGCCTGCCGAGGCGAAGCCAGCCGATGCGAAGCCCGCCGCCGGCGCCCCGGCGAACGCGCAGAAGGGAGGCCAGTGATGAGCCAGGACACGCGCAATCAGGACACGCGCAACCTCATGCCGGGCCGCGCTGCGGCTGCCTGCCTCTTCCTCCTCGCCTCCGCCGCGATGCAGCCGGCCATGGCCGCCGGCGTAGGGTTCCACGGCGGCTTCGGTGGCGGCGGCTTCGGTGGCGGCGGCTTCGGCGGGGGCGGTTTCGACATGGCCGCGCCGCACTTCAACGCAGCGCCCAATTTCAACGCCAACCCCGCCTTCAACCGGCCGATCTCGCCGGGCCATGCCTTCGTGCCACCTCCGGGGCCACACCCCCTGCCGCCGCCGGGACCTGGGCCCTACCCGCCGCCTGGGCCGGGTCCCCACCCCTATCCGCCCGGCCCCGGCCCCGTGCCCCCGGGCCCCATGCCGCCCCCGCCGGGGCCCGGGCCCTATCCGCCCTACCATCCCGGCTACTGGCCAGGCCCCTATTATCCCAGCGGCTGGGGCGCGCCGCTGGTGGCGGGCGCCGTGGCGGGCGCAGCCACGGCGGCGATGATCGGCTCCACCGTCTATTCGCTGCCGCCCGACTGCCAGCAGATCTCCATCAATGCCGTCACCTACCAGCAGTGTGGCGGAAGCTGGTACCTGCCGCAATTCACCGGCAGCCACGTGGTCTATGAGGTGGTTTCGCCGCCGCCCTCGCCCTACTGAGGGCAAAGGCCCGTGAGCCTGCCTCACGGGCCTTTGCTCAAGCCCGCGCGGCTTGAGCGGTCGAGAACCGGCCCCGGTCAAGGACCGGGCCGGTGGCATCAGGTGGCAAGAGGCGCTCGCGCCCGGCCCGCCTGGGAACCGGGACGTCGCCGCAGGGCGCCGTTCCCCCTCCCTCCATGGGCGACGCCGGGGGCAGCCCCGGCCGCATGGGCGTTTTCCGTCCGCGCCGGCTCGCCAACCACGCTCCGGCCTTTTGGGCTAATGCACCACTTTGTACGCGGGCCCCCGCGCGCTCAGGCGGGCAAGAGGCCGCGCACCAGCAGGTCGTGATACTCGCTCGCCACTTCCTCGGCGGACTTGCCGCGCCCCGGCTTGAACCAGCGCACCATCCAGCTCAGCAGCGACAGCACCGCGCGGCCCGCCATCGCCTCGCCCACCGGGCGGAAGGAGCCATCGGCCACGCCGTCGGCGAGGATCTGCCGCAGCAGCCCCTCGTGGGCATCGCGCAAGGCGAGCGCATCATCCTTCAGCTCGGTATTCGCCATGCCGGAGAAGCCCACCAGCATGGTGACGAAGCAATCGTAGTTGTCTGCCAGGAAGCGCGCATGCGCGACCATGTATTGGCGCAGTTGATCTACCGGCGGATCGCTCCGGTTCACCGCTTCCGCTGAAGCCTCATAAAGGCCGTTGAGGGTGAAAATGATGATGGCATCGTAGATCTCCTGCTTCGAGGAGAAATAATTGTAGATGGCGCCCTTGGAGTAGCCCATGGCGCGCGCCAACTCGGCCAGGGAGCCGGAGGCGAAGCCCTTTTCCGCGAACAGGCGGGCCGCCTGCTGGAGGATTTCCGCGCGCGGGTCGTCCTTCAGCGGCGGGCGGCCGAGCGGGCGGGGCACGGCCGCCGCCTTGGCCGGAGCGGGCTTTTCAGACTCCGGAGCTGCGGGCGGATGCGCGATCTTCGCGCCTTTCGCACGGCCGGCCGGCGGCTGTGCCGCCTCCGCGACACGGCGCCGGGGGCGACCGGCCGCGGGTTTCTTTTCCGTCTCGCTCACCCGGCCCTCCTCCTGGAGCGTTTTCAAGCGATGTGGCCACCGGTTCGCGTGAAAACGCGTTGATGCCCGAACGCCTGGCGCGTCGGCGCGCCGTCTCGATTCGCCCTGTCCTTCCCCGCTCTTAGAGCCCGCCGCCCGCGGGTGGAACCCGTCCACGACCGCCGATGGCAGAGACCCGCAAGAAGGCACTTGACCGGGTTGCGTGATTTATATACCGACTGGTCGGAAAGTAAATCACACCGACCAACCATCGCAGGAGGCACGTCCATGGCCGCATCGTCCCCCAAGCCGCAGTTCGACTGGGCCGATCCGTTCGATTTCGAGAGCCAGCTCAGCGAGGAAGAGCGGCTGGTGCGCGACACCGCCCGCGACTATGCGCAGGAGAAGCTGCTGCCGCGTGTCACCTCCGCCTACCTGGAGGAGCGGTTCGACCGCGAGATCATGAACGAGATGGGCGAGCTCGGCCTGCTCGGCCCCACCATCCCCGCCGAGTACGGCGGCGCCGGCCTCAACTACGTCTCCTACGGCCTCGCCGCGCGTGAGGTGGAGCGGGTGGATTCGGGCTACCGCTCGGCCATGAGCGTGCAGTCCTCGCTGGTCATGCACCCCATCTATGCCTACGGCTCCGAGGCGCAGAAGAAGAAGTACCTGCCGAAGCTCGCCACCGGCGAGTGGGTGGGCTGCTTCGGCCTCACCGAGCCCGACGCCGGCTCCGACCCGGCCGGCATGCGCACCCGCGCCGAGAAGATCGACGGCGGCTACCGCCTCAAGGGCGCGAAGATGTGGATCACCAACTCCCCCATCGCCGAGCTCGCGGTGGTGTGGGCGAAGTCGGCGGCCCATGACGGCGCCATCAAGGGCTTCGTGGTGGAGCGGGGCACCAAGGGCTTCACCACCCCGAAGATCGAGGGCAAGCTCTCGCTGCGCGCCTCCATCACCGGCGAGATCGTGCTCGACGACGTGGAGATCCCGGAGGAGAACCTGCTGCCGGGCGTGTCCGGCCTCGCCGGCCCGTTCGGCTGCCTCAACCGCGCGCGCTACGGCATCGGCTGGGGCGCCATCGGCGCGGCGGAAGCCTGCTTCGCCCAGGCCCGCCAGTACACGCTGGACCGCAAGCAGTTCGGCCGCCCGCTGGCCAACACCCAGCTCGTGCAGCTGAAGCTGGCCAACATGGCGACCGAGATCGCCCTCGGCCTCCAGCTCGCCCTGCGCGCCGGCCACCTGCTCGACGCGGGCAAGCTGCCGGTGGAGAGCATCTCCTTCCTGAAGCGCAACAATTGCGGCAAGGCCCTCGACATCGCCCGCGTCGCCCGCGACATGCACGGCGGCAACGGCATCTCGGCCGAGTTCCACGTGATCCGCCACGCGGCGAACCTGGAGACCGTGAACACCTACGAGGGCACCCACGACATCCACGCCCTCATCATCGGCCGCGCCATCACCGGCCTGCAGGCGTTCTTCTGAGCGCATCCTTCGGCGCTCTCCCGAGCGCCCTTGTGCCCTCTCCCGGTTCGGGAGAGGTTCGGGCGCGGCCATTCCGCCCGGAGCGTCCACGCGAAAGCGTCCGACCCGATCGAAGCGGCCCGCCCCTCCTTCCCCCTCTCCCGTCAGGGAGGGGGGTCCTGTTCCGCCTGGGAAGAGTGACATGTCCGCCGAAAAGCCCGCCCCCCTCGCCGGTCTCCGCGTCCTCGAGCTTGCCCGCATCCTCGCCGGCCCCTGGTGCGGCCAGATGCTGGCCGACCTCGGCGCCGAGGTGGTCAAGGTGGAGCGCCCCGGCGCCGGCGACGACACCCGCACCTGGGGCCCGCCCTTCCTCAAGGGCGCCGACGGAGCCGACCTCGGCGCCGCCTACTTCCACGCCACCAACCGCGGCAAGCGCTCGGTAGCCATCGATTTCGAGACCGCCGAGGGGCAGGCCGCCATCCGCGCGCTGGCCGCCCAGAGCGACGTGCTCATCGAGAACTTCAAGCTCGGCGGCCTGAAGAAGTACGGGCTCGACTACGAGAGCCTGAAGAAAATCAATCCCCGCCTCGTCTATTGCTCGGTCACCGGCTTCGGCCAGGACGGCCCCTATGCGCCGCGCGCCGGCTACGACTTCCTGGTGCAGGGCATGGGCGGCATCATGGACCTGACCGGCGACCCGGACGGCGAGCCGCAGAAGGTGGGCGTCGCCTTTGCCGACATTTTCACCGGCCTCTATGCCACCATCGGTATCCTCGCGGCCCTGCGCCGGCGCGAGACCACGGGCGAGGGCGGCCATGTGGACATGGCCCTGCTCGACACCCAGGTGAGCGTGCTCGCCAACCAGGCCATGAACTACCTCGCCTCGGGCAAGGCGCCCAAGCGCATGGGCAACGCCCATCCCAACATCGTGCCCTACCAGGTGTTTCCCTGCGCCGACGGCTATTTCATTGCCGCCGTGGGCAATGACGGCCAGTTCGCGCGCTTCTGCGCCGTGCTCGGCGCGCCGGAGCTGGCTGGAAATGCCGACTACGGCACCAACCCGGCCCGCGTCGCCCATCGTGCCGCGCTGGTGCCGCAGCTCTCCGCCCTCACCGCCGCCTTCAGGCGCGACGACCTGCTCGCCGCCCTGGAGAAGCAGGGCGTGCCCGCCGGCCCCATCAACACCGTGCCCCAGGTGTTCGACGACCCGCAGGTGATCCACCGCGGCCTGCGCGCCGACCTACCGGAGGCCGGCGGCGGCACCGTGCCCGCCGTGGCGAGCCCCATCGTGCTCGACGGCGCGCGGCAGATGGCCGCCACCGCCAGCCCACGCCTGGGCGCCGACACCGAGGCCGTGATGGCGCGCATCAAGGACCTCATCGGAAAGGTGTGACGGCCCGCGCCGTTCCACCCCGCCGGACGGCGGCCTGCGGGCGGGGGCTCCGCCGCCGTCCGGCAAACCCTTTCGGGCTCCCTCGGCCAGAGGCCGGCCGCCTTGCGCGCGCCACGGGCCGGTGCCATGGATCGGGCGGCCATGAACCGCTTCGCCGCCCTCATCGACCGGCTCGGCTTCGAGCCGGGGCGCAATGCCAAGATCCGCCTGATGGCGGACTATTTCCGCGCCACGCCAGATCCCGAGCGCGGCTATGCCCTGGCGGCGCTCACGGGCGCCTTCTCGTTCGCCAATGCCAAGCCGGGCCTCGTCCGCGCCCTCATCATGGAGCGCGCAGACCCGGTGCTGTTCGAGCTGTCCTATGATTACGTGGGCGACCTCGCCGAAACGGTGGCCCTCATGTGGCCGCGGCCGGAGGGCGCGACGGCCCACGCGCCCCTTCTCTCGCAGATCGTCCACGATCTCTCCACCCTGCCGAAGAGCGCCCTGCCGCGCACCCTCGCCGCATGGCTCGACGGGCTCGACGAAACCGGCCGCTGGGCGCTGCTGAAGCTCATCACCGGCGCGCTCCGGGTGGGCGCCTCGGCGCGGCTCGCGAAGACGGCGGTGGCGAGCCTCGGCGCGGTGACGCCGGACGATGTGGAACTGGTGTGGCCGGGGCTGGAGGCGCCCTACGCGCCCCTGTTCGCCTGGGTGGAAGGCAGGGGCCCGCGCCCCGAGACCTCGAACCCCGCCCCCTTCCGCCCGGTGATGCTGGCCCACGCCATCGAGGAGGCCGACTTCTCCACCCTGGCGCCGGAGGATTTCCGCGCCGAATGGAAATGGGACGGCATCCGCGTGCAGGCGGCGGCCGGCACCGGGCCGGACGGCGCGCGCGTGATGCGCCTGTATTCGCGCACCGGGGAAGACATCTCCGCCGCCTTCCCGGACCTCGTGGAGGCGCTCGATTTCGAGGGGGCGCTGGACGGCGAGCTGCTGATCGTCCGCGACGGCAGGGTGCAGCCGTTCAACGTTCTCCAGCAGCGGCTCAACCGCAAGAGCGTCACCCACAAGCTGCTGGCCGAGTTCCCCGCCCACATCCGCGCTTACGACCTCCTGGCCGAGGGCGCGCAGGACCTGCGCGCGCAGCCCTTCACCGCGCGGCGGGCCCGCCTCGCGGCGCTGGTGGCGCGGATCGCCTCGCCCCGGCTCGATCTTTCGCCCCTCGTGCCGTTCGCGGCGTGGGACGACCTCGCCGCCGCGCGGCGCGACCCGGCCGCCGCCGGGGCCGACGCCGACGCGGAGGCGGTGGAGGGCGTGATGATGAAGCGCGCCGACAGCGCCTACCTGCCCGGCCGCCCCAAGGGCGCGTGGTGGAAATGGAAGCGCGACCCGCACACGGTGGACGCGGTGCTCATGTATGCCCAGCGCGGCCACGGCAAGCGCTCATCCTATTATTCCGACTACACCTTCGGGGTCTGGACGGCGGGGCCGGAGGGCGACGTGCTGGTGCCCGTGGGCAAGGCCTATTTCGGCTTCACCGACGAGGAACTGAAGACCATCGACGCCTTCGTGCGCAAGTTCACGCTCAACCGCTTCGGCCCGGTGCGCGAGGTGGTGCACGAGAAGGACGCCGGGCTGGTGCTGGAGGTGGCGTTCGAGGGCCTCGCCCGCTCGCCGCGCCACCGCTCCGGCCTCGCCATGCGCTTCCCGCGCATCGCGCGCCTGCGGTGGGACAAGCCGCCGGGCGAAGCGGACCGCCTGGAAAGCCTGGAAGCCCTGCTGAAATAAAGCTGGAGCGCTTCATCTTCTCATGAAATCGATGAAGCGCTCCGATCGATTGATGTCACGCGTTTTCGAGCGAACCGGCGTCCGCTTCGCCCAGAAGCGCCTCTATTGGCTCGCCCACACGATGCGCGCCATCCACTCCACCTGGTCGAGCGGGATCTGGCGATCCTCGTGCGCAGGGTTGAGGGAGCGCAGCTCGATCTGGCGGGCGGTCCTGCGCACCAGCTCCTTGGCCATCACCTCCCCCTCGCGGGTCTTCACCACCACCCGGTCGCCGCGACGGATGTCCGCCTGAGGCGAGACCACCACGATGTCCCCGGCCCGATACACCGGCTCCATGGAATCCCCTGCGATCTCCAGGGCATAGGCATGGGGGTCGCTCACCTCCGGAAAGGCGATCTCGTCCCAGCCGGCGCCCACCGGGAACCCGGCGTCGCCGAAGAAGCCACCGGTGCCCGCCTGGGCGAAGCCGATCTGCGGAATGGAATGGGCCGCACCGCGCGGCGCGGCGCCGCCCCCCTCCCCGAAGCCGTCCACGCCGGGGCTGCCGGCGCGCCCCGGTTCCAGCAGGGCGAGGAAATGGCCGAGGCCGGTGCCGGTGGCTTCCAACGCCTTGGAAATACTTTCCGTGGAAGGCCAGCGCGGCCGCCCGTCGGCGGTGATGCGCTTCGAGCGGTTGAAGGTGGTGGGATCGAGCCCCGCCCGCCGCGCGAGGCCCGAGGTGGAGAGCCCCTGCCGCTCGGCGAGCTGGTCCACAGCCTTCCATATCTGCCCGTGGGTGAGCATGGTGATCTCAAATCCTTGCCAGCCACGCCAAGCATAAGAATTTGTTCCTCACGTGTCAAGGAATTAAATCCTTACACATATGAACCGCTTTGCGGGGCTTGGCGGCGGCGGCGCGCCTCTGCTCTAAGAGCATCTCCAGCCGGGAGCCTGCCCATGCCGTCCGTCGTCTACAAGATCACCCCCGCCGAACCATGGGCCGCAGCCGAGGCGGAAGGCGCCTTCACCGGCGCGCCGGTGGATGTGGCCGATGGCTTCATTCACTTCTCCACCGCCGCGCAGGTGCGCGAGACGGCGGCGCGGCACTTCGCGGGCGCCCACGGCCTCAGGCTCGTGGCGGTGGATGCTGCCACCCTCGGCGCGGCCCTGCGGTGGGAGCCCTCGCGCGGGGGCGCGCTGTTTCCCCACCTCTACGGGCCGCTGCCCGTCTCAGCCGTGCTGTGGGTGAAGGACCTGCCGCTCGGTGCCGACGGCGCCCACGCCTTCCCGCCACTGGACGAAGACGCTTGAGGCCAAGGGCGCCAGCCCTTACGCATTAGCCTTTGCTCAGGCCCGCACGGAGCCTGGGCGAAACCCGCTTGTGAGAGAACCCCATTGGGCGCCGCTCGAAGACCGGGGCCGATGGTAGGAGGCGGGCCGGCTCACGCGGGGCGGAAAGTGCGCCGCACCAGCGCCGGCAGGCGCGCGCCCTGCAGCACGCCGCGCGCCACCAGGAACACCATCATCGCCCCCCACAGGCCGTCGTTGCCGAACGGCCGCAGCAGCCACCACGCGGCCACATAGATCCCCACCGCCAGCAGCATCAGGTTGCGCATGTCGCGCGACCACAGGGCGCCGATGAACACCCCGTCGAAGGCGAAGGCGCTCACTCCCGCCACCGGCAGAAGCGCCGCATAGAGCAGGTAGCGCCGCGCCTCCTCCCGCACCGCGGGGCTGGCGGTCATCAGGTCGATGAGCGCGGGGCCGACCGCGAGGTAGATGAGCGCCGCCGCCAGGGCGAAGCCGAACCCCCACACCAGCACCAGCGTCACCCCCCGGCCGAACGCCTCCAGCCGCTGCGCACCCACGGCGGCGCCGCAGATCTGCTCGGCCGCGGTGGCAAAGCCGTCCAGGAAATAGGCGGCGAGAAGGCCGAGGTTCTGCAGCACCGCATTGGCCGCCAGGGTCACGTCGCCCGCCCGCGCGCCCTGGGCGGCGAAGAAGAAGAAGGCGAACATCAGCGCCGCCGTGCGGATCATGATGTCGCCGTTGAGCAGCATGGCCTCCCGCAACCGGGCGCGGTCGAGCAGCACCGCCCGCGGCACCCTGTCGAACAGGCCGATGACGCCCGTGCCCCCGAGCCGCGCGCACAGGAGGAGGCCGACCATCGCGCCCACCACCTCTGCCGCCAGCGTGCCCGCCGCCGCCCCGGTGATGCCCAGGCCGAGCTGCAGCACCAGGAATGCGGTCAGCGCCATGTTGAGCAGGTTCATTCCCACCTGCAGCGCCAGCGCCCGCCCGGTGCGCCCGAGCCCGGTGAGCCAGCCCAGCACCGCATAATTGGCGAGGCTGAAGGGCGCGGCGAAGATGCGCACGTTGTAATAGTCCGCCACCGCCCCGTTCACCTCCGCGCTCGCCCCCGCGAGCCGCAGCGCCGCCGCGAGGATGGGCACCTGGAGCGCCACCAGCACGAGGCCGCAGGCAAGCGCGATGAGCAGCGCGCGGGCGAGCACGGCGCGCTGCTCCACCGCATCGCGCCGACCCACCGCCTGGGCCGCCAGCCCCACCGTGCCCATGCGCAGGAAGCCGAAGCCCCAGAACAGCATGTCGAAGATGACGGCGGCCAGCGCCACGCCGCCGAGCAGGGCCGCATCCCCCAGCCGCCCCACCACCGCCGCGTCCACCACGCCCAGCATGGGGGTGGTGAGGTGCGCCACCGTCATGGGCAGCGCGATGGCGAGCACCCGCCGGTGGGTGACGGGCCCGGTTCCGGCATTCACGGCGCCGCCTCAGCGCCGGGCGCCGGCGATACGCATGATGAGCCAGAGCGGCACCACGATGACCGCCCCCAGCAGGAAATAGCGCCAGATCCGCTCCACCGCCTCGAAGCCGAAGGAGAACAGGCTGCGCACCAGGCGCTCCAGGCTCTGGAAAATGTTCATGGGATCGAGCCCCAGCGCCGCCAGGATCACGCCCACCACGATGGAAAGCACCACGAGGCGCACCAGCACCCAGGCGGGCGAGCCGCCGAAAAAGCGGGTGAGCTCGGTGTTGTCGGACATGGCGGCCTCCTGTGCCCGCATCGTTTAACATGCCGCAGGCGGGAAGAGGAATCGCCCGTGCGCGGCAGCTCGACAAGCCGCGCCCGCAACGCTACAGCGCTTGCGCGAACGCGTTTGCTCGCGCGCGAGATTTGAAGATCCGCCGGAGGTTCATACCGATGAGGCTCGCCCGGACGATGCTCGCCTTGCTCGCGGCTCTCTGCGCCGCGCCGGCCCTGGCCGGAGAGGCGCCGCGCACCCTCATCATCCTCGACGGCTCGGGCTCCATGTGGGGCGTGGCCGGCGGGCAGCGCAAGCTCGCCGCCGCGCGGGAGGCGATCGACAAGGCCGCCGCCCGACTGCCGGCGGACCGCCCGGTGGGACTGATGGCCTACGGCCACCGCCGCAAGGGCGACTGCGCCGACATCGAGCTGCTCGTCCCGCCCGCGCCGGGGTCCGGCCCGGCGGTGCGGGGGGCAGTGAAATCCATGCACTTCCTCGGCATGACGCCGCTGGCGGCGGCGCTGCGCAAGGCCGCGGAAGCCCTGCGGCCCGCCGATGCGCCCGCGACCGTCGTGCTCGTCACCGACGGCGTCGAGACCTGCGAGGGCGATCCCTGCGCCGTGGCGGCCGAGCTCAAGCGGGCGGCGCCTGGCTTCACCGCCCACGTCATCGGCTTCGGCCTCTCGCGCGAGGAAGGGGCGCAGGTGGCCTGCATCGCCCGCAACACCGGCGGCAGCTACATGGAAGCGGCCAATGCCGCGACCCTCGACGCGGCATTGGCCGAAACCATAGATGCGCCGGCCCCGCCGCCGGGCGGCATCCGCTGAGCCCGGCGGGAGAGAAGGCGCAGGGAGAACGGCCCCCGGCGGGGCACATGCCGCCGTCCCTCCCGGAAACGGCGGGCAGGCGGCGTAGCGAGCTTGAGGAACGCCATTGGGAACCGCTGAGTTTCTCTTCGCCGTGTGGGCCCTGCTGCTCACCCCCGGCCCCACCAACACCCTGCTCGCCCTGGCGGGCACCACAGGGGGCCTTCCCCGTGCCGCGCGCCTCATGCCGGCGGAGCTCATCGCCTACCTGCTGGTGACGCTTCCGCTCGCGGCGTTCGGCGCCGAGACCCTCGCCCAGTGGCCCGAGGCCGCGCGGCTGGTGAAGCTCGCCGCCGCCCTGTGGGTCGCCGTGCTCGCGGTAAAACTTTGGCTGCCGGACGCCGCCCACGGCGCGGCGGGGGAGGTCACGGCCGGCCGCGTGTTCGCGACCACGCTCCTGAACCCCAAGGCGCTCGTCATCGGCCTCGTCCTGCTGCCGCGCGGCGGCGCGCCGGACTTCGCCCTCCATGCCGGCCTTTTCGCCGCCTCGGTGCTGGCGGTGGCGACCATCTGGGCCGGGGCGGGCGCGCTGCTGCGCCGGGGCGCGAGCGGCGCCACGCCCCTCCTCTTCCGCCGCGCCGCCGCCTGCTGGCTGGCGGTGCTGGCCGTGGCGCTCGCCGGAGCCGCCCTTTCCGCCTGAGGCGCGGGCGGCGCGCCCATTTGCCAGCGGCCGGCAAACCTGCTAAGCACCGCCCCTTCACAAGGACGGCCACGCCGATCCGCCGACCGGGCCCCACGCCCGGAGGTCACCGCCCGACAGCGCGATGCGCCCTCGGGCGCGTTCGGCGTTGTCTTGTCGCTTGTGAGAACGAACCAGACGGACGCCCATGTTCGACAACCTCTCCGACCGCCTCGGCGGCATACTCGACAAGCTGAAGCGACGCGGCGCGCTGACCGAAGCCGACGTCGGCGAGGCCATGCGCGAGGTGCGCCGCGCGCTCATCGAGGCCGACGTCGCCCTCGACGTGGTGCGCTCCTTCACCGACCGGGTGCGTAACCGCGCCGTGGGCGTGGAGGTCATCAAGTCGGTGACCCCCGGCCAGATGGTGGTGAAGATCGTCCATGACGAGCTGGTCGCCACCCTCGGCTCCGACGCCGACCCCATCGATCTCAACGCCCCCGCCCCGCTGCCCATCCTGATGGTGGGCCTCCAGGGCTCGGGCAAGACCACCTCCACCGCCAAGATCGCCAGGCGGCTCACCGAGCGCAACAAGCGCAAGGTGCTCATGGCTTCGCTCGACACCCGCCGCCCGGCGGCCATGGAGCAGCTCGCCACCCTCGGCACCCAGGTGGAGGTGGCGACGCTGCCCATCGTCGCCGGCCAGAGCGCGGTACAGATCGCCAAGCGCGCGCTCGATGCCGCCCGCCTCGGCGGCTACGACGTGGTGATGCTCGATACCGCCGGCCGCGTCACCCTCGACGAGGCGCTGATGGCCGAGGTGGCGGAGGTGAAGGCCGCCACCGGCCCGCACGAAGTGCTGCTGGTGGCCGACAGCCTCACCGGCCAGGACGCGGTGAACACCGCCAAGGCCTTCGACGCGCGCGTGGGCCTCACCGGCATCGTGCTGACCCGCGCCGACGGCGACGGGCGCGGCGGCGCCGCGCTCTCCATGCGGGCCGTCACCGGCAAGCCCATCAAGCTGCTCGGCACCGGCGAGAAGATGGACGCGCTGGAGGATTTCGATCCTCACCGCGTGGCCGGCCGCATCCTCGGCATGGGCGACGTGGTGGCCCTGGTGGAGAAGGCCGCCGAGGCCATCGACATCGAGAAGGCGAAGGTGACCGCCGAGCGCATGCGCAAAGGCACCTTCGACCTCGAGGACCTGCGCAGCCAGCTCCAGCAGATGCAGAAGATGGGCGGGCTCGGCGGCCTCATGGGCATGCTGCCGGGCGTCGCCAAGATGAAGAACCAGATCGCCTCCGCCAACCTCGACGACAAGGTGTTCAAGCGGCAGGTGGCCATCATCGGCTCCATGACGGCGAAGGAGCGCGCGCACCCCAAGCTGCTCGACGCCTCCCGCAAGCGCCGCATCGCCGCCGGCTCCGGCACCAAGGTGGAGGAGATCAACCGCCTCCTGAAGATGCACCGGCAGATGGCGGACGTGATGAAGGCCATGGGCGGCCCCGCCGGCAAGCGCGGCCCGCTCGCCGGCCTTGCCAGCATGATGGGCTTCGGGGGCGGCGGCCCCTCCCCCGAGATGCTCCAGGAGATGGCGGAGAAGATGGGCGCCGGCGGCCCCGGCGCGGCCGGCGGCGGCCTGCCGCCCAGCTTCCCCGGCCTGCCCGGCGGCGGGCTTCCGTCCCAGTTCCCCGGCGGCCTGCCCGGCCTGCCCAAGGGCCTTCCTCCGGGACTTCCGGGCCTCGGGAAACCGAAGAAAAAATGAACCCGATCACGGCATGGATATTGGAAAATATCCAGATCGACCTCGGGAATCTCGTGGTCGGAATTGCCACGATCTTCATCGCCATGGTCACGCTGCGCACGACCATGGCCAACATCCGGATGGAAGCGAACCATCGCATCGCCTCCTTCCGGGTGAATTGGATAGAGAATTTGAGGACCGAGGTCTCGAAATTCATCGGGGCCGCGCACATCCTGAAGAAGAAGGCATCGCAGGGAATCAAGAACGAGATCGACGATCTTCATACCGATATCATGAGGATCGAGAGCTACATCGTTCTGATGCTGAACCCGAACGAAGCCGAACACAGGATCCTCAAGGACGAACTGGAGCAGACCCGCAGCTCCCTCGCTCTCTTCTCGCAGAGCGCGGACGCGGGCCTGGGCCGGCAGATTGACCAGGACCTGAAGACCATATCCGACACCACATCCAGAATCTTGAAGTCAGAGTGGGACCGCGCGTCCGCTGAGATCAAGAAGAAGAGCTGACGAAAGGAAGAACAATGTCCCTCAAGATCCGTCTCGCCCGCGGCGGCGCCAAGAAGCGTCCCTACTACCGCATCGTCATCGCCGACACCCGCTCGCCCCGCGACGGCCGCTTCATCGAGAAGATCGGCACCTTCAATCCGCTGCTGGCCAAGGATGCCGAGAACCGCGTGGTGCTCGACACCGAGAAGGCCAAGGCGTGGCTCGAGAAGGGCGCCCAGCCCACCGACCGTGTCGCCCGCTTCCTGGACGCCGCCGGCCTGCTGAAGCGCGATGCCCGCAACAACCCCAAGAAGGCCGAGCCCGGCGAGAAGGCCAAGGAGCGCGCCAAGGAGAAGGCCGAGAAGGCCGCCGCCGCCGCTGCCCCCGCCGAGGACGCCCCGGCCGAGTGATCCCGCGCGGGCGGCGCACGCCGCCCCGCGTTCCGGCGCCCACATGGGTGCCGGGATCGCCCCTACGGGCGACGCAATTGCAGGCGGATCGCATCGCGGTCCGCCCCCTCCTTCGTGCAGAAGCGCGCCGCCGTTCCAAGATGCCGGGCCCGCAGGGCCTGAAAGCGTCATCCGCGCGCCTCCCCCTCTCGGACCATCCTGCGTCCCGCGCCGGCTCGACCCGGAACCGGGAGGCCTGCCCCCGCCTTTCTCCCGCGCCCGCGCCGCCGGGACTTTCCAGCCGCCACGGCGCTTCCTATCTAAGCCGTGACCCGCCCGAAGCGCCGCGCGCCCCGCCGGTGCTCTCGCCCGCATCTAGACAAAGGCGCGCCCGCGCCCCATTCCTTCACCTCCAACTCCCTGGAGCGTTGCATGTCCGAGCCCCTGACCCTCTCGTTCGCCAAACTCGCCTCCGCCCCCAAGGGCGTGGTGATCGTGCTCACCGACGAGACGCTGGCGTTCGGCACCGCCACCCAGAAGCTGCTGAAGGGCGCCGACGCCGCCTTGACCCGCGCCTTCGACGCCGAGCGCTTCAAGGGCAAGGCCTTTTCGGGGCTCGACCTGCTCGCCCCCGCCGGGCTCGACGCGCCGCGCCTCATCGTGCTGTCGGTGGGCAAGGCGGCGGAGCTGAAGGCCACCGATTTCCTGAAGCTCGGCGGCGTCATCGCCGGCAAGATCCCCGCCAACGCCCGCGAGGCGAGCGTGCTGGTGGAGCTGCCCGGCACCAAGATCGCCCCGGAATCCGTGGCCGAGATCGCCCTCGGCGCCAGCCTCAGGGCCTATGAGTTCGACCGCTACAAGACCAAGAAGAAGGACGACGCCGAGCGCGGCGCCCTCACCCTCGGCCTGCTCGTTTCCGACGAGGCCGGCGCCAGGCGCGCCTGGGCCGCGCGGGAGGGCGTGGCCGATGGCGTGCTGCTCGCCCGCGATCTGGTGAACGAGCCTGCCAACGTGCTCGACCCCGTCGAATTCGCCCGCCGCGCCGAGGAGCACCTCTCCGGCGTGGGCGTGGAGGTGGAGGTGCTGGGCGACGCCCAGCTCCATGAGATCGGCATGCGCGCGCTGCTGGGCGTCGGCCAGGGCTCCATCAAGGAAAGCCGCGTGGTGGTGATGCGCTGGAACGGCGGCGCCAAGGATGAGGCCCCGGTGGCCTTCATCGGCAAGGGCGTCACCTTCGACACCGGCGGCATCTCCATCAAGCCCGCCGCCGGCATGGAGGACATGAAGGGCGACATGGGCGGGGCCGCCTGCGTCACCGGCCTTCTCTATGCCCTCGCCGCCCGCAAGGCGAAGGTGAACGCGGTGGGCGTCATCGGCCTCGTGGAGAACATGCCCGACGGCGCCGCCCAGCGCCCCGGCGACATCGTCACCTCCCTCTCCGGCCAGACCATCGAGGTCATCAACACCGATGCCGAGGGCCGGCTCGTGCTGTCCGACGTGCTCTGGTACGCGAAGGACCGCTTCAAGCCCAAGTTCATGATCGACCTCGCGACCCTCACCGGCGCCATCCTGGTGGCCCTGGGGCAGGAATATGCGGGGCTGTTCTCCAACGACGACGCGCTGGCGGAGAACCTCGCCAAGGCCGGCACCGAGACCGGCGAGCGGGTGTGGCGCCTGCCGCTGGGCCCGGAATACGACAAGCTGATCGACAGCAAGTTCGCCGACATGAAGAACACCGGCGGCCGCAACGCCGGCTCCATCACCGCCGCCCAGTTCCTCCAGCGCTTCGTGGAGAAGACCCCGTGGGCGCACCTGGACGTGGCGGGCACCGCCATGGCCTCCCCGGCGTCCGACATCAACAAGAGCTGGGGCTCGGGCTGGGGCGTGCGCCTGCTGAACCAGCTCGTGAAGGATCATTACGAGGGCTGAGGCACTCTCCAGGCCTTCTCCGGTCGCGCACGATTAAGGCGGCGAGGCTCCCTCGCCGCCTTTCGCATTTCCCGCGGAGGAAAAGCGGCGCGCCGTTGCGCGCATCCGCCCTTGCGCCGCGCCTCCGGGCGCGGGAGAAAGGCGCACCTGAAGCCTCCCGCCGGCCGCCATGACCGAAGTTCTGTTCTACCACCTCGAGCGCCGCCCCCTGGAGCAGGTGCTGCCCACGCTGCTGGAGAAATCCCTGGAGCGCGGCTGGCGGTGCGTGGTGCAATGCGGCTCGGCCGAGCGGCGCGATGCACTCGATGCCCACCTGTGGACCTATAACGAAGCCTCCTTCATGCCCCACGGCACCGAGGCCCAGCCCCAGCCCGAGCGCCAGCCGGTGCTGATTGCCACCACCGAGGCCAATCCCAACGGCGCGCAGATCCGCTTCCTGGTGGATGCGGTGCCACTCTCCGACGCCGCGCCCTATACCCGCGTGGTGCATCTGTTCGACGGTCGCGACACCGAGCAGGTGGCCGCCGCGCGCGAGCGCTGGCGCGAGGCGAAGGCCCAGGGCCACGCCCTCACCTACTGGCAGCAGGACGAGAACAGCCGCTGGGTGCGCAAGGCCTGAGGCCAACGACAGTGGGCTTTTCTCACGGGCCTTGGGCCAAGCCCGCGCGGCGCTTGCGCGAAACCCGCGCGGCACCGGTCAAAGACCGGGGCCGAGGGTGCCGGCCCGAAAGCCCGCCCCGCGCAGCGCGCCGGGCATGCATACCCATCCTCTCCCGAACGCGGCCTCAATCAGGCGCCGTCGAGCGCATCGATGAGCACGCCCAGCGCCTGCGCCCGCGCCGGCAGCGCCGGATGGAGGCAGACGATGCGCCGCGCGAAATCCTGTGCATCCGGCACCAGGCGCATGTGGAGGCCGCTCGCCTCCAGCCCCGGCCACAGGGGCACCAGCGCATGGCCCATGCCGCGTGCCACCAGCAGGGCGATGGTCTCCAGCGCGTCGAGATCGCACCGGACCTCGGGAAACAGGCCGCGCGCCTTCATATAGTCCGCCGCCAGCCGTCCGCCCCAGGAGGCGGGGTCGTAGCGGATGAACGGCCCCGCCCCGATGGCCACCTCCACCTCTTCGCGCGCCACCGGCTCCCGGCTCAGCAGTACCAGCGGCTCCGTGCGCAGCAGGCGCGCCGCCAGCCCCTTGGGCAAGGCGAAGGGCGGCGCCACCAGCACCGCCGCATCGAGCGCGCCGTGGGCGAGCTGCTCGTAGAGCTGGAGCGAGCTGCCCGGCACCAGTTGCAGCTTCAGCCCCGGCGCGGTGCGGGTAAGCGCGTCGAGCGCGCCGGGCATCAGCCCCGTGAGCATGGTGGAGATGGCGCCCACCACCAGCTCCCCGGAGAGCGCGCCGCCGGCGATGTCATCCCTTAGCAGCGCCGCCTCGCGCAGGAGCCGCCGCGCCCGCGGCAACAGCGCGAGGCACGCGGGCGTGGGGCGAGCGGCATGGGCGCTGCGGACCAGCAGCACGCAATCCAGCTCGCGTTCCAGCGCCTGCACCCGTTGGCTCACGGCGGCGGCGGTCAGCTTCTCCCGCCGGGCGGCGGCGGCGATGGAGCCGGTCTCCGCCACCGCAATCAGGCTCTGAAGGAAGCGCAGATCCAAAAGGAAACCTTAGCCTGAGAGACGCAATTATATAGTTTTTGCATCGTAGGGCATGGGCTAATCAGCGGTCAAACCTCCCGCGTCCGGAGCCCGCCCATGAGCGCCCCCAGGTCCCTGTTCCACCTCGCCTTCCATGTGACCGATCTCGACGCCGCCCGCCGCTTCTACGGGGGCGTGCTCGGCTGCGCGGAGGGGCGCTCCACCGACACCTGGGTGGACTTCGATTTCTTCGGCCACCAGATCTCGCTGCACCTGGGCACCCCCTTCCCGGTGACGCGCACCGGCAAGGTGGGCGAGCACATGGTAATGATGCCGCATCTCGGCGCCGTGCTGCCGCTCGACGACTGGTTCGCGCTGGCGGAGCGGCTTGAGAAGGCCGGCATTGCCTTCGACATCCCGCCGGTGATCCGGTTCGAGGGCGAGCCCGGCGAGCAGCGCACCATGTTCTTCTTCGATCCCTCGGGGAACCCCATCGAAATCAAGGGCTTCAAGGATTTCGAGAGCGTCTTCGCCCATTGAGAGCATTTTCAGGCGAAGTGGATGCCCCGGCCGTGGCCGGGGCGTCGTCATCTCAGCCCACCACGCGCCAGTGCAGGGGGAAGGTGGGGTCGAACACCGTGAGCGGCCCCGCCCCGGTCTCGATCTTGCGCGGATACTCCACCGCCACCTCGCCCTTGGCGAGGGTGATGCGCGCTTCATTTGGCGGCAGGCGGTAGAAGGCCGGGCCGTTGAGGGAAATGAAAGCCTCCAGGCGGTCGAGCGCGCCGTCCTGCTCGAACACCTCGGTCACGGCCGAGAGGGCATTGGTGGCGGTGTAGCAGCCGGCGCAGCCGCAGGCGCTCTCCTTGGCGGGGTCGAGATGGGGGGCGCTGTCGGTGCCCAGGAAGAAATGGCCGTCGCCCGAGGTGGCGGCGGCACGCACCGCGAGGCGGTGCTCCTCGCGCTTGGCCACCGGCAGGCAGTAATAGTGCGGCTTGATGCCCCCCACCAGGATGTGGTTGCGGTTGATGATGAGGTGCTGCACCGTGATGGTGGCGGCGATGTCGTCCCCGCCCTGGCGCACATAATCGGCGCCGTCGCGGGTGGTGATGTGCTCCAGCACCACCCTGAGGCCGGGCGTGCGGCGGCGCAGGGGCTCCAGCACCTGCTCGATGAACACCGCCTCGCGGTCGAAGATATCCACCGCCGGGTCCGTCACCTCCCCGTGCACGCACAGAGGCAGGCCGATCTCGGCCATGGTGTCGAACACCTTCTGCACCTTGGAGAAATCCCGCACGCCGGAGGCCGAATTGGTGGTGGCGCCGGCGGGATAGAGCTTCACCGCGTGGATGATGCCGTCGGCCTTGGCGGCCTTGAGGTCCGCCGGGTCGGTCTCCTCGGTGAGGTAGACGGTCATGAGCGGGGTGAAGTCCATGCCCTGCGGCACGGCGGCCCGGATGCGATCGCGATAGGCGGCCGCCTGCGCGCCCGTGACCACGGGGGGCACGAGATTCGGCATCACGATGGCGCGGGCGAAGTGGCGCGCGGTCTCCCCCACCACCGCCTGCAGCACCGCGCCGTCGCGCAGGTGGAGGTGCCAGTCGTCGGGCCGGCGGAGGGTGAGGGTGCGGAGGGTGGCGTCTGCCATGGTCGTTCCTTCGGACATCTCGCGGGCCGCGCGCGCCCGCCTGCGCGGAAATCGCCACGGATGCCGCGCCAAGGCAAGTGCGTTTCGCGGGCGGCGGCCTCGCGCCGTCAGCGGATCATGAAGCCGATGGCGATGGCGTTGGCGATGTCGATGAAGAAGGCCGACACCAGTGGCAGGATGATGAAGGCGGTGGGCGCGGGCCCGTGGGTCTTGGTCACGGCCGTCATGTTGGCAATGGCGGTGGGGGTCGCGCCCAGGCTGATGCCGGTGAAGCCGGCCGAGATCACCGCCGCCTGGTAGTTGCGGCCCATGGCCGGGAACACCACGAACAGGATGTAGCCCACCGCCACCAGGGTCTGCAGCCCCAGCACCACCGCCAGCGCCGGCCCCAGGCCGCCGAGCGTCCAGAGCTGCATGCTCATGAGCGACATGGCGAGGAAGATCTTGAGCGACAGGTCGGAGATCAGCGCCAGCGCCGGCGTGCGGGCGGGCCAGGCGCTGGCCCAGGGCGTGCGTCCCAGCAGGGCCGGCGCGGTGTTGGTGATGACGATGGCCACCAGCAGGCACACCACGAACATGGGCAGCTTGATGCCGGTCATCTCCACCACGTCCTCCAGCGCGTAGGCGATGAGGATGACGATGTTGAGCACCAGCAGCGCGCTCAGGATGTTGTCGTAGGTCACCTTGCCGGCATCGGGGCCCACATCGTGCTCCGGCAGGCCCACCATGGGCGGCAGGATCTCGTCGGAGCGCAGCTTGTGGCGCTTGATGAGGATGCCGGCCACCGGCCCGCCCACCACGCTGGCGATGACAAGGCCCAGGGTGGCGCTGGCGATGCCCACCTCCAGCGCGTTGGAGAGGCCGAATCGCTCGGAGATGAGGGGCGCCCAGGCGATGGTGGTGCCGTGGCCGCCGATGAGGGAGACCGAGCCGAGCAGCGGCGCGAGCCCGTCCGGCAGGCCGAGCGCGGCCACCCCGCCCAGCGCCACCAGATTCTGCACGGCGAGATACGCCACCGTGAGCACCAGCAGGATGGCGAGCGGACGGCCGCCGGTGACGAGGTCCGCCAGGCGCGCATTGAGGCCGATGCCGGTGAAGAAATAAAGCAGCAGCATGTCCCGCGCGGTGAGGTCGAACGAGATGGCGAGCCCGAACACGCGGTAGGCGACGAGGGTGCTGATGGCCGCCAGCAGGCCGCCCGTCACCGCCTCTGGAATGTTCCAGCGGCGCAGCGGCGCGATCACGGAATTGAGGCCCACGCCGACGAAATAGACCAGGATGGCGGTGGTGAAGGTGAGCAGGCCCTGGGCCTCGTAGGTCGCCGGCATGGTTCTCCCGATGGTTCTGGGTCCCGCTGTCCCGCGACAAAAGCACAAACAGGCGGACTTCTCACCCCCCGCCTGAGCCTTGCAGCGTCGATTTTCCGCCGGGCGGGCGGCGTCAGTCCGTGTCGCGGTGGTGGGTGAAGTGGTCGGTCACGGCGAGCGCCGCATAGCCGCAGATGAAGATGACGTTGGCGATGGCAAGCCACTTCACCTGGGCCTCGCTCACGGAAATCTCCAGCTTCATGAGCGCCTTGAGCAGGGTGATGCCGGCGATGGCCATCATGGAGGCGAACAGCTTCTGCTTGAGGCCGGAGAAGCTCACCCGCCGCATCCAGTCCGGCCAGCCCTCGGCGTGGCGGCGGTCGATGCGGCCGACGAAGTTCTCGTAGCCCGAGCAGATGACGATGACCACGAGCCCGCCCACCAGCGTCAGGTCGATGAGCGAGAGCAGGCCCATCAGCACCTCCGCGTCGCTGGCCGAGGGCAGGCGCCAGAGGAAGGACCACAGCTGCATGAAGAAGGCGGCCACCACCAGCGCCAGTGCCAGGGCCAGCCCCACGAACAGCGGCACCAGCGCATAGCGGCACAGCACCACGAGGCGGGAGATCAGCGCGGTCATGCGTCCTCCTTCGGGTCGGCGCCGGGCAGGCCGGCGCCGACCTCGAGCCGTCAGAAGCTGCCCACCAGCGTCCCGAGCACGATCACGACGGCGAGCGCCAGCAGAGCGCTGACGATGGCGGCCATGACGATGTCGAGATAGCCTTCCTTGTGGGTCACGCCGCACACGGACAGCAGCGTCACCACCGCACCATTGTGGGGCAGGCTGTCGAGGGTGCCGGAGCCGATCACCGCCACGCGGTGCATCAGCGCCGGGTCCATGCCGATCTCCTGGGCGATCTTCATGTAGGTGGGCCCGAGCGCGTCAAGGGCAATGGTGAGGCCGCCCGAGGCGGAGCCGGTGAGCGCGGCCAGGATGTTGGTGGCCACCGCCAGCGACACCAGCGGCCCGCCCTCGATGCCCAGCACCCAGTTGCGCACGTCCTCGAATGCCGGGGTGGCCGCCACGATGGCGCCGAAGCCGACCAGGCTCCCCACTGAGAGAATGGGCAGCACCGAGGCATTGGCGCCCGCCGCCATGGTGGCGCGCAGCACCGGCACCGAGCGGAAGTTGATGGCGATCACCGTGATGATGGCCGCGATCAGCGCCGTGATGACGGACCACACGCCGCCCACCGCCGCCAGCGTCACCCCGCCCCAGCGCTCCTCGGCCAGGAAGGAGACGTCGAGCCGCGGCAGGACCACGAACGACATCAGCAGGTTCACGGCCACCACCACGATGATGGGCAGGGCCGCGAGAAGGATGGAGGGCCCCTGCACGCTGCCCTTGCTGTGCTCGATCTCGGCCGGATCGAAGGCGCCGGACGTGGTGGCCCGCTCACGCACGATGGGATCTTCCGCCGCCTTCTCCACGCTGGCCGCCGGGTCCAGCACCACGCCGCCGAAGCCCTCGCCCCGCGCGCGGGCCTTGACCTCCGCGCGCTTCAGCCACCACAGGCCAAAGCCGAGCATCACCGCCGAGGCGATGAGGCCAAGGCCCGGCGCCGCGAACGGCGTGGTGCCGAAGAAGGGCATGGGGATGGCGTTGTTGATGGAGGGCGTGCCGGGCATGGCCGACATGGTGAAGGTGGTGGTGCCGAGCGCCACCGCCGCCGGCATCAGCCGCCGCGGCAATTGCGCCGCCCGGAACAGCTCCACCGCCATGGGCACCAGCACGAAGAAGGCGACGAACAGGCTGACGCCGCCATAGGTGACGATGGCGCCCGCGAGCACCACCGCCAGCACCGCCCGCTCGGCCCCGAGCTTCTGCGTCATGTATTGGGCGATGGAGGTGACCGAGCCGGAATCCTCCATCAGCTTGCCGAACACCGCGCCGAGCAGGAACAGCGGGAAGAACTGCGCCACGAACTGCGCCGCGTTCGGCATGAAGGTCTGGGTCCAGCTCGCGAGCAGGGGCTCGCCCGCGAACGCCGCCACGATCAGCCCCGCCACCGGCGCGATGATGAGGATCGAGGAGCCCTTGAAGGCGAAGTAGATGAGGACGGCGAGGCCGACCAGGATGCCGAGGAGACCCATGCTCACTGCTCCGCCAGTTTCACAGCTCGGACAGGAGCTGCTCGAAGTCCACGGTGGATGCCTTGCCGATGTCGTGCCCGTGCTCCGCCAGGAACACGTCGGCGGCCTTGCGGCCTTCTTCCTTCAGCCAGCTCAGGAACTCCCACTCGGCGTTGAGCTTGGAGGAGAAGCCGAGAGTGTTCATGACGGGGTTGCGCACGATGTGCACGCGCATCCGCGCCCATTCGCAGGCCTCGCTGTCGGCCTTCAGGTCGCTCAGGTGGCGGTGCAGCAGCGCCATCATGTAGAGTTCCTTGATCGCCACCGAGTTGAACGAGACCTCGTTCAGGCGATTGAGGATCTCCGTGGGCGTCCGAGGCGTGCCCGGGCGCTCCAGCGGATTGATGGGGATGAGGATGGTGTCGTCGCTCTTCAGCTGGTTCACCAGCGGCGCCAGGGTGGGATTGCCGGAATAGCCGCCATCCCAATAGGCCTCGCCGTCGATCTCCACCGCCTGGAACAGGGTGGGCAGGCAGGCGGAGGCCATCAGCACGTTCGGGGTGATCTCGGCGTTGCGGAACACCCGCGGCCGGCCCGTGCGCACGTTGGTGGCGGTGATGAACACCTGGATGGGCGAACTGCGCAGCCGCTCGAAGTCGATCTGCTTCTCCAGGATCGGCGCCAGCGCGTTCCGGCCGAGCGGATTGTACTGGTAGGGCGAGAACACCCGCGTCATCAGGTCCATGAACAGGAAGCCCGGCGCCTCGTCCAGCGACCAGCGGCCCAGCATCTTGTCCCACAAGGTCCGCTGGAAGGGGCTGAAGCGGGCTTCTTCCGACACGTGGCGCCAATAATTCTCCAGCGCCGCCTTCGCGCCCTCACGGCCTCCGGCGGCGTAGCCGTCCGCCAGCACCGCCGCGTTCATGGCGCCGGCCGAGGTGCCAGAGACGCCCTCGATATCGAGCCAGGTCTCCTCCAGCAGGCGATCCAGCACGCCCCAGGTGAACGCCCCGTGGGAGCCCCCGCCCTGCAGGGCGAAATCCACCAGCACCGGTTCCCGTTCCATCCGCGATCCCCTTCTCGCATTCCGCGCCCGCCCGCCGCCGCGCCCGACCGGGCCGCGATGGCGGCCTCCGTCCGGGCGGCCGGCGGGCCGGCCCTGTTCCCATTGCCCCCGCCCGTTCCGGCGGCGCGGGCGGTCCCCGGCGCCGCCCGCCGGGGGGCCTGCATCATGCCGTTTGGGCCTGCCCGGCCTGAGCCGGCGCGTGCTCGGGCGGCGTGTCCGGCCCGAACCACGCCACGTAGAGCGCCGGCAGGAAGATGAGCGTGAGCAGCGTGCCCACCAGCAGGCCGCCCATGATGGCGAACGCCATGGGCCCCCAGAACACCGTCGGCGCGATGGGGATCATGCCCAGCACCGTGGACACCGCCGTGAGCATGATGGGCCGGAAGCGGGCCGAGGACGCGGCAATGACCGCATCCCACACCTTCTTGCCCGCGGCCCGGTCCGCCTCGATCTGGCCGATGAGGATGACCGCGTTCTTGGTGATCATGCCGATCAGCGCCAGCACGCCCAGGATGGCCACAAAGCCCAGCGGCCGGCCGGAGGCGAGCAGCGCCGCCACCACGCCGATGAGCCCGAGCGGCGCCACCGACAGCACGATCACCATGCGCTGGAAGCTCCTGAGCTCGAACATGAGCACGGTGAACATGATGAGCAGCATCACCGGCACCACCGCCATGACCGAGGCGAGGGAGGCCGCGCTCTCCTCCACCGTGCCGCCCACCGCGATGTCGTAGCCGGGCGGCAACGTCTTGCGCAGGGCATCGATCCTGGGCGAGAGCGCGTCCACCACCGTCTCCGGCAGCACGCCCGGCTTCACGTCCGCCTGGACGGTGAGGGTGGGCACGCGGTCGCGCCGCCAGATCACCGGATATTCCTGGTCGAAGCGGAAGGTGGCGATCTGGCTCAGCGGCACGGTGCGGCCGTTGGGCAGCGGCACCTGCAGGGTGGCCAGGGTGTCGAGGGAGACGCGCTCCTCGTCGGTGGCGCGGGCCACCACGTTGACGAGATAGATGTCGTCGCGCACCTGGGTCACCGGCGCGCCGGAGAGCACGGTGTTCATCACCCCCGCGAGCTGGGCGGTGGAGAGGCCGAGCAGGCGCGCCTCGTCCTGGTTCACCTCGACCCGCACCTGCCGGGCCGGCTCGATCCAGTCGTAATTGACCTTCACCGCGTCGCCATCGGAAGCCACCGTGGCTGCGAGATCGAATGCGATCGCGCGCACCTTCTCGATGTCCGGGCCCGAGACGCGGTACTGCACCGGCCAGCCCACGGGCGGGCCCAGCTCCAGCGGCGAGATGCGGGAGACGAGCTGGGGGAAGTCCTCCGCCAGCACCTTCTCCAGCTTCTTGCGCAGCCGGTCGCGGGCCGCCACGTCCTGCGCCACGATCACGGTCTGGGCGAAGAAGTCGTTGGGCAATTGCACGTCGAGCGGCAGGTAGAAGCGGATGGCGCCACGGCCCACATAGGTGGACCAGCGCGCCACGTCCGGATCGCCCTGGAGCACCTTGTCGAAGGTCTCAGCCACCGTCTCGCTGGCGTAGATGGAGGCATTCTGCGGCGAGGCGAGGTCCACCAGCAGCTCAGGCCGGTCGGAGGAGGGGAAGAACTGGCGCGGGATCAGCGGCAGCGCCAGCACCGAGAGCACGAACAGGCCGATCGTGACGGCTACCGTCGCCCATCGCATCCTCAGGCACAGCACCAGGAAAGCATGGTACAGGCCCAGCACGCCCTTGGGCGGGGCGTCCGGATCGGGCACGCTCTCCTTCGGCGGCGCCTTCAGGATCACCACCTGCAGCAGCGGCGTGAACAGCACCGCCACGATCCACGACACCAGGAGCGCGATGGTGACCACAGCGAACAGGGTGAAGGTGTATTCGCCCGCCGAGGAGGCGGCGAAGCCCACCGGCACGAAGCCTGCCACCGTCACCAGCGTGCCCGCCAGCATCGCCGCCGCATAGGCCTTGAACGCATAGGAAGCGGCGGTGACTTTGTCGTCGCCGGCGGCGAGGCGCGTCAGCGTGGCGTCGGTGGTGGTCATGGCGTCGTCCACCATCAGCGCCAGGGCGATGATGAGCGCGCCAAGGGAGATGCGCTGCATGTCGATGTGCGCGATCTGCATCAGCGCGAACACCACGGCCAGCGTGAGCGGGATGGCCAGCGCGACGATGGCGCCCGCGCGCACACCGAGCGCGATGAACGACACCACCAGGATGATGGCGATGGCCTGCCACAGGCTCTCCATGAACTCGGCGATGGCGTTGTTCACGGTCACCGCCTGGTCGGCGACGAGATGGGCCTCGATACCGATGGGCAGGTTGGCGATGAGCCGGTTCATGGTGCCGTCGATGGCCTTGCCCATGGCGAGGATGTCGCCGCCGTCCTGCATGGCGATGGCAAGGCCGATGGCCGGCTTGCCGTTCACCCGGAACATGGGCTGGGGCGGATCGGCATAGGCGCGGTGGATGGTGGCGATGTCGGCGAGGCGGATGAGCCGGCCGTTCACCACGAAGTTCACGTTGGCGATGTCGGCTTCCGATTCGAACGCGCCGGAGACGCGCACCGACATGTTCTCCGCATTGGTGCGGATCTCGCCCGCCGGCTGCACGATGTTCTGCCGCTGGAGGGCGGCGAGCACCGCCGCGCGGTCGATGCCGAGGCTCGCCAGCTCCCGCATGGAGAATTCGAGGAAGATGCGCTCGTCCTGCGCGCCCAGGAGCTCGATCTTGGAGACGTCCTGGACGTGCAGCAGCTCGGAGCGGATGTCCTCCACATGGTCGCGCAGCTCGCGCTGGGTGAAGCCGTCCGCCGTGAAGCCGTAGATGATGCCGAAGGTGTCGCCGAACTCATCGTTGAAGAAAGGCCCGACGATGCCCTGGGGCAGGGTGTGGCGGATGTCGCCCACGCTCTTGCGCACGTGATACCAGATGTCCGGCACCTCGGCGGCGGTGGCCGAGCCCTTCAGGTGCACGAAGATGGTGGTGGTGCCGGCCTTGGTGTAGCTCTCCAGATAGTCGAGCTTGGGCACTTCCTGCAGCTTGCGCTCCAGGCGCTCGGCCACCTGCTTGAAGGTCTCCTCGATGGTGGCGCCGGGCCAGTTGGCCTGCACCACCATGGTCTTGATGACGAAGGTGGGGTCCTCCGCGCGGCCGAGGTTGCGGAACGCCATGACGCCCGCCACCACCGCGATCGCCATGAGATAGATGATGACCGAGCGGTGCCTCAGCGCCCAGGCAGAGAGATTGAAGCCCTTCACAGCCCGGCCCCCGCGCCGCCGAGAAGGCGCACCTTCTGCCCGGGATGAAGCGCCTGCACGCCGGCGGTGACCACCACCTCGCCCGGCTTCAGCCCCTCGGCCACCGAGACGGCGGCGGGCGTGAAGCGCAGCACCTCCACGTTGCGCAGGCTGACCGTGAAGGCCTTGGGGTCCACCACCCACACCGCGGGCTTGCCGTTCAGGCGCGTGAGGGCGCTCGCCGGCACCTCGATCACGGGGCCGGTGTCCATCACCACGCGTCCGGTCACGGTGGTGCCGAGGCGCATGGCGGCGGGCGGATCGATGAGGCCGACACGCACGCGGAAGGTGCGGGTCACCGGGTCGGCCTGGGGCGAGACCTCGCGCACGCGGCCCATGGCGGTCGCGGCCGGGTCTGCGGTGAGGCTCACCTGCACCTCGGGATCGCCGGCGGTGGAGCCGAGCACCTGGGCGGGCACCTCGAACACCGCGTCGCGCCCGTCCTGGCGCGCCACCTGGATCACGGTCTGCCCCGCCTGCACCACCTCGCCGGGCTCGGCCCGGCGCTGGGTGACGACGCCCGACGTGTCGGCCTTCAGCTCGGTGTAGCCCAGGCGGTCCTCGGCGATCTTGAGCTGGGCCTCCGCGTCCTCCACCTGGGAGCGGGCATTGAGGAACGCCTGCTCGGCCTGCTCGTACTGCGCGCGGGGCGTGAAGCCGCGGGCGAGGAGCTGGCGCTGGCGCTCATACTGGTTGCGGGTCTGGGTGAGGTTGGCATTGGCGGCGGACAACGCGGCCTGGGCCGAGCGCACGGCATTCTGCTCATTCTGCGGATCGAGCCGCGCCAGCACCTGGCCCGGCTTCACCTGGTCGCCCACGTTCACGAGGCGCTCGACGATGCGCCCGCCGATGCGGAAGCCATAGGAGGCCTCGTTCTCCGCCTCCACATGGCCGGTGAGGGAGAGGGCGTCGCCGGCGATCCGGTTGGCGGTGACGATGGTGCGCACGGGGCGGATCTCCGCCACCGCGTCCTTCTTTTCCTCGCCGCAGCCGGTGAGGGCGAAGGCCGCAAGCGACAGCGCCGCGAGCCGTCCCGCCCACCTGCCCGCCCGCAGGCCGGACGCGTCCGCCATTTCCCGTCTCGTCATCAGCGCAGCCACGAACGTTTCCTTTCCATGCGCGCGGATCGCCGAGGCCCGTTCCGGACCGGCGCACACGGGGTCATGCCCCTGGCGCCGCGAAGCCGAAACCTGTCACGAGATCAATGCGCGCCATCCCTATTCAAAGGCACCCGCACCGCGGATAGCATTGCAGAAAGTCGCCCCACCAATATCCTCGTTCCCGCACCGCAGCAAGAGATGGAGCGGAACGGCAGCGAGATGAGGCCAATAAAAGATGCATCACAAGCGCGCACATCGGCTTGCCTGCGACCAAACTATATCACCCAAAGGTCGAATACTCGCGTCATATGCAAAAACAGCGGGATTGTAACCTTAAAATGACCAGAAGCCTCATACTACAAAAACCATAGAGCACGCAAGAATACAGTCCCGCTGCGCGCATCCGGAGAGAGAGAGTGGCGGCAGCGCCATGTATATTCCCACCCCCTTCTACAGCCCGCTCAAGAAGAGAGCCCGCCACCGCCGGCACGACCGATGTAATGTGCGGCCGACGCTCGCGCCGAACACATGCGCGCCGACGACAACGGCGACCGCGCGCCGCTCTCCGCAAGGGGGAAGCCGGCGGCTAAGATTGGCCGGGGTCTTGAGTCGCGCCGCATCGGGCGCGCGGGCGGGAGGAACGGCGGGATGGGCGAGGGCCGGATCGAAGTGGGGGACATCTCCCTCTCCTGGCGCGCATGGGGCGAGGGTGAGGTCACCGTGCTGTTCATCCACGGCAACCTCGCCAGCAAGGACTGGATCGAGCTCGCCGCGCCCCATTTCCCGCGCGGCGTGCGCACCATCGCCGTGGACTGGCGCGGCTGCGGCGACAGCGACAAGCCCGCGCCCCTCCCGGACTTCTCCAACTATTCCATCGCCCGCCACGCGGACGACATGCTGGCCGCCCTCGACGCGCTCGATGTCTCCTTCTGCCACCTCGCCACCCATTCCACGGGCGGCATCATCTCCACCCGCATGCTGCTGAAGCAGCCGGACCGCTTCGGGCGCGTGTTCTCGCTCTCCCCGGTGGCGCCGCAGAGCTTCGAGTTTCCCAAGGACAAAGCGGCCGTCTTCGGCGAGATGAAGAAGAACAGGACGTTCACCCGGCAGGTCATGGCCCTCACCTGTCCAAGCCTGTTCGAGCCGGAAAGCCTCGCCAAGGGGCCGCCGCGGCTGCGGGCCGATGCCGGCGTGCGCGGCACCCTGTTCGAGCGCATCGTGGACCAGGCCTTCGCCGTCTCCGACGGCATCTGGCACGGCACCCCCGAAACCCTGACGCAGGAAGCGCGCAGCGGCGAGCTGAAGGCGCGCATGGGCGCCATCCGCCATCCCCACCTCGTGGCCTGGGGTACCTTCGACGGGGTGATCCGCGAGGCGGACCTGAGGCTGATGGCCGAGGCAATGCCCGATTGCCGCTTCGTCGCGGTGCCCGGCGTCGGCCATTCCATGAATGTGGAGGCGCCGGAGCTCTACGCCGGCTTCTTCGGGGCGTGGTTCGGCGGCCTGTCCTTCTGAAGGCCGCCGCCGGGCGCGGTCAGGGTGCGAAGCCGGGCGGGAAGACAGCCTCGGCCATCACATAGGCGAGCACCAGCACCAGCATCACCAAAGCGAGGGCGGCGGTGGACCAGCGCCGCAGCACCGTGTCGAGCGCCACCGCCCCGTCCCGCAGGGCCCGATAGGCGGCCGCCAGGGGCGCGGCCGCGACGATGATGTCGCCCGGCGGCAGCTCCACGAAGCGCGGCGGCTTCTGATAGATCAGCGCCGCCACGCCGAGCCCCAGCGCCACCGGCCATAGCCCCTTGATGAGGGTGGAGAGGCTGAGCAGGATGGAGAGGCTTCCGCCCGTCACCGGCGTGAACAACGCGAACGGCAGCAGCACCGCGAGGCCGCTCAGCACCGCCCAGGGCGCCCCCTCGCCCGGCACCACGGAGAGCCCGGCGAAGCCGGTTCCGGCCACCGCTTCGTCCGTCGTGTCCGCGCCCGGCTTCGCCACGTTCAGGAGCAGCAGCACGTAGCGCGCCATCAGCACCGTGGTGCCCACGGCGGAGAGCGCCAGCAGCACGCCCGCGAGCCCCTCCCCCATCGGGTCCTTCACCGCATATTTCGCGAGCGCACCGCCGGTGAAAGGCAGCCCGGCGAGGCTGAGGCCCAGCAGCGCCGCCACCCCCAGCACCGGCGCCAGCCGCGCCCGCGGGGTCGCCGCCGCCACGCCCACGGTGAGGAACATGGCCCCCTTCAGCAGCATGTGGCTGAGGGCATAGAACGCGGCGAGGGCGGGCACCGCCGCGTCCCCCGTCTTCAGCCCCGCGCCGAGAACGGTGGCCACCACGCCCATCTGGCTGATGGTGGAATAGGCCAAGACGCGCTTCGGGTGGCGCTGGGTGAGGCCGACGGCGACCCCGTAATAGGCGGTGAACAGGCCCGCCGCCATCAGCCCCGCGCCCCAGTCGAGCCAGGCGTCCCCGCCCGGCAGGAAGCGGATGAGGCCGATCACCCCCGCCTTCACCACGATGCCCGACAGCACCGCCGAGCCTGGCACCGGCGCCACCGCATGGGCCAGCGGCATCCACACATGGAGCGGGAACAGGCCCATCTTCATGGTGAAGCCCACCAGCAGCAGCGCCAGGATGGCCGCCTTCCACGGCGAGGCGGAAAGGCCTGCCACCGCATCGCGGATCAGGGGATTGGCCTCGGTGGCGGAGGACGCGAGCATCACGAAGGCGGCGATCAGCAGCGCCTCGCCCAGCACCGTGAGCGCGAGATAGACCTTGCCGGCGCGGCGCGCCTCGGCGGTGTCGTCGTGGGTGGCGAGCCCGAAGGCGGAGAAGCTCACCAGCGCATAGGCGAGATAGAAGCTCGCCACGTCCGCCACCAGGAACACCGCGAACGACCCCGCGAGGGTCAGCAGCCACCACACCGAGAAGGCGCCGCGGGCGGGGTCCGCCCTCAGATAGGAGACGGCATAGAGGCCGGCCGCCAGCCACAGCAGCGCGGCGCCGCCCAGCAGCACCGCGCCCGGCAGGTCGAGCGCGAAGGTGAGACGGAACGGCGGCGGCACCACCAGCACCGATTGCCCCACCGGCACCAGCAGCGCCGCCGCGAGCCCCGGCAGCGGCGCCAGCAGCAGCAGCACATCCGCACGCCGCCGCACCCAGGGCTTCACCGACGCGAGCGCCAAGGCGAGCGGCACCAGCACCGCGGCGAGGAGAAGAAGATCGGTCGCGCGCATGTCGCCCATCACGGCACCAGCTCCGCCCAGCTCGCCGGCCGGCCGATGAACAGGAAGGGCGCGGGCTCCAGCGGCACGAAGCCGAAGCCCACCGCCACCAAAGCGAGGGCGAGCGCCACCCATTCGCGCCAGCGCTCCACCGGCCGGGCCGCCAGCGGCTCGGCCGGGCGCTGCAGCGCGAGCACCACCACCTTCAGCACGTAGCCGCCCGCCAGCAGGCCGCCCAGGAGGATCACGCCCGCGATCCACCATGCCTGGAGATGCACGGCGGCGCTCAGCAGCATCACCTTGGCCACGAAGCCGCCCGCCGGCGGCAGGCCCATGAGCGAGAGCCCGCCGAGCCCGAACGCCACCAGCGCCACCGGCACCACCCGCCCGGCGCCGGAAAGGCCAGCGATGCGATCATGCCCCAGGGCCTCGGCGATGAGGCCGGCGGCCATGAACATGGCGGCCTTGGAGAAGGCATGAGAAGCAAGGTGCAGGGCCCCGCCGGTCCAGGCCAGCGCGCTCCAGGGGCTCGCCAGCGCCGCCAGCGGGAACATGAGGAAGAGGTAGCCGATCTGCGCGGCGGTGGAATAGGCGATGAGCAGCTTCAGCCGCGGCTGCGCCAGGGCGACGAGGCTGCCCACCAGGATGGCCGCCGCGCCCAGGCCCGCCAGCACCGGCGCCACCGCCACCGAGAGATCGGCGGGCGCGAGATCGAGCCAGAAGCGCACCAAGAGGAAGATGGGCGCCTTGATGACCACCGCCGAGAGCATGGCGCTCGCCGCCGGCGGCGCGCCGGAATGGGCCGGCGGCAGCCACAGGTGCAGGGGAAAGAGTGCTGCCTTCGCCATCATGCCCGCGCTCATGGCCGCGAGTGCCAGCACGAAGCCCGGGCTCGCCTTCGCGGCGTGCTTCAGGAGGATGATGTCGAGCGTGCCGTAGAGGCCGTAGATGATGACGACGCCAAGCAGGTAGAGCAGCGAGCCGAACAGCGCGAACAGCAGGTAGCGCAGCGCCGCCTCCACCTGCGCCGGCTTGCCGTCGAGGCATACCAGCGGCACCGCCGCGAAGGTGAGCATCTCCAGCGCCACGTAGAGAGTGAAGAGATCCTCCGCCAGGAACACGAGGTTCAGCGCGCTGAACACGCTCGCGAGCAGCATCCAGAAGGCGGGCGGCATGCGCTCGCCCGCCGCCCGCGGACGGCCGGGGGCGGTCATGGCGAAGAGGCCGGTGGCGAGCAGCACCACCGCCGTCATCACCAGCATGAAGGCGGAGAGCCCGTCCGCCCGCAGCCCCACGCCCAGGGGCGGGCGCCAGCCGCCGATGAAGGTGAAGAGCGCCGCGCTCCCCTGCCCCACCGCAGCCGCGACTGCAAGCGCCACCAAGAGCCCGAGCCCCAGCACCGCCAGCGTCGCCCGCTCCGCCGCGCGGGCCGGCAGCAGAAGCAGCAGCGGCAAGGCGGCAAGCGGCAGGATCACCGCCACCACCAGCAGGGCGCCGGCTTCGAAGCCCGCAGGGCCGCTCACGCCTCGCCCTCCGGGTTGGGGCCGCCGGCCCTCGCGCGCAGGGCGGCGAGGCGCCGCAGCAGCGCCACCGCGAGCGCCGTGGCCGAGAACGCCACCACGATGCCGGTGATGACCAGCGCCTGCGGCACCGGATCGGCGCCGAACCCCACCGCCGCGCCCCGCCGCGCCACCACGCCGAACACCAGGAACACGCCCCCGCCCATCAGGTTGAAGGCGAGGATCCGCGCCAGTGCATCGCGGCCTACCATGAGGCCGTAGACGCCGATCGCGGAGAGCGCCGCGCCGAGGAGGCCGAAGAAGACGGGCGTGCTCATGCCCGCCTCCCTTCCGGCGGCCCGAGCACCAGGAGCGCCAGGGTGACGGCGATGGACAGCGTGATAGCCGCCTCCACCACGATGATGACCGGCTTCTCGATGCCATCGGGATAGTCGAGGAAGGCATCTGCCACCACCCAGCCGGCGACGCCCACGGCGAGGAAGGCGAACGGCCCCGCCAGCACCGCTATCCGCAGCCGCCGGCTCCCGAGCTCCGGCGCGGGCGCGAGGCCGGCCATCAGGGCGAGCAGCCCCATGGCCGCCAGCACCGCCCCGCCCTGGAAGGCGCCGCCGGGCACGTCCGCCCCGGCCCAGAACATATAGAAGCCGACCAGCGCCCCCACTGGCAGCACCACCCGCGCCAGGAAATCGAGGGCGCCGGAAGGCGGGGCCGGCCATAGCGGCGCCGGCGCGCCGCGCCAGCCGGGGTCCGCCGAGAGCGACCACACCCCCACCAGCGCGATGAGCAGCACCACCGTTTCCAGCAGCGTATCGAGGGCGCGGAACACGATGAGCACCCCGGTGACCGGATTGCCAAGATCGGTGGCGGGCAGCGCCTGCGCCACAGCGGGCGCGAGGGTCGGCGCAGGCTCCGGCAGCAGCACCACCACCAGCGCGAGGGTGGCGAACACTGCCAGCGCCACCACGCCGGCCCCCAGGTGATAAAGCAGGCCCACGTTGCGCTCGCGGCTTGCGGGCGCATCGCCGGCCGCCTGCAGCAGCACCAGCCCGGTGATGCCGCTGCCCACCGCCACCTCGGTGAGGGCGACATCCGGCGCCGCGAGACGCACCCAGGCGAGCCCCAGCACCAGGCCATAGGCCATGAAGGCCACCACCCGTGCGAAGCCGTCGCCGCCGGCAGCTGCCCGCAGCGCGGCCGCGAGGGCAAGAAGCGCCAGCGGAACGTCGAGCAGCAGGCTCACGGCGCGGAGCCCTCCCCGCGCTCGTCCGGCCCGCCGCGCTCCGGCGCCGCGCGATAAGCGACCTCCGCCATCAATTGCGCGATGGCGCCGGAGGAGACCTGCAGCAGCAGCCAGATGCCCAGCATCTTGGCCGCGTCCAGCAACCCGCCATGCGCCACCGCCTGGGGCAGCAGGCCCACCACGATGAGGCCGAGGCCGATGTTGTCCGCCTTGGACAGGGCATGCAGGCGCGCCAGCGGATCCGGCAGGCGCAGCAGCCCCACGGTGCCGGCAATGAAGAACAGGAGCCCCCCCGCCACCAGCAGCAGGGTGAAAATATCGCGCGCAAGGCTCATGGCGCGCCCCTCCCCTGCGAGCGACCACGCAGCGCCACGGCGCGGAACGCCGCCACCGCGCAGGCGCCGAGCAGCGCCAGCAGCAGAGCCACGTCGAGCGCCGCCGCCTCTTGCTGCGCCACCGAGAGCAGCAGCAGCACCGCGATGGCGCAGGTGCCGAGCAGTTGCAGCGCCATGATCCGACCCACGGCGCCGCTGCGCCACACCCCCAGCAGGCCGGTGGCGGCGATAAGCACCAGCAGGCCCGCGGCGGCGACCAGGAAATCAGCCATGGCGCTCCTCCGCATCTTCACTGGCGGTCGAAGCGTCCCGCCCCAGGGCGTCCAGGAACGTGTCGAGGTCTTGTTCCAGCTCCTCCAGCACCGGCCCGTCGAGATCGAGCACATGGAGCAGCAGCGCATCCTCGTCCTCGCCCACGGGCAGGGCTCCGGGCTGAAGGCTGATCACGGCAGCGAAGGCCTGCCGCGCAAGACCGCGGGGCAGGCCGCACTCCACCGCCATCACTCCCGGCGCCAGGGGCAGCGCGGGGTGAAACACACGCCGCGCCATGCCCAGGCCCGCAGCGGCCGAGCGGCGCAGGAAATGAAGAAGAAAACGACCGATCGCCAGCAGATCGGGCGCATGCAAGGCCGGCGGGATGAGGCGCAGGCTGAGCTGGCCGGCGAGCACGCTCGCCGCCGCGCCGACGATGAGATCGGCGACGCCCACCCGCCCCAGGGCGATCCAGGCGAGGAAAAACCAGAAGCTGCGCAGGGCGCGCTGCCACGCCTCCGGCGAACGGGGAACATCCCACGCCTCTTCGGCCGATGCCATGCTCATGCGGCACCACCGCCCGCGCGGTGGCCCTGCGCGTGATGGGTCATGGAGAACGCGTTCATACTGGCTCGTGTGTCCCTCGGCTCCGCCACCGGCCGATGCGGACACCGCCGGCAGCGCGATACGCTCTTCCACCCCGCTCCATTCCCACCACATACGGGGCGCGACGGCCAGCCCGACGTGAGCGGAAAGCCCCCGGCGGAGCATGCCGCCGCGGCCGACACGCCGAGGCGGGATCCCTTCCGGAACGAGGGCGCGGTGACGATGCCGAACCCGCCGGGACGCACGACAAGCGGCGGGGAAGCACCCCTGTTTACCGCCAAGTTCCAGCCGCCGCAACGCACGGCCGCGGCCACCTCGCCTCGCCCCGCCACCTCCCGTCCCGCGCGCGCCGGCCGGCGGGGCGCGGCCAAGGCCACGTCTTGCCAGCGTCGCGGATTCAGACGAAGGTCCGCCCGGCTTCCGGTCTTCGGCCACCCGCGCCGGCAGGCCAACCCAAGCAGGCCCGCTTCGGGCCAGGCAAATCAGAGAGGCGTCCCAATGAGCGATCTCGTCGTTTTCGGCTTCAGCGGCCTCCACCAGGCGGACGAAGTGCTCAACAAGCTCCGGTCCCTGCAGAAGGCCCACCTGATCGACCTCGAGGACGCCTGCGTGGTGGAGCGTGAGGCCGACGGCAAGGTGCACGTGAAGCAGGCCGTGAACCTCACCGCCCTCGGCGCGGCCCAGGGCGGCACCATGGGCGCGCTGTGGGGCGGCCTCGTCGGCCTCCTGTTCCTGAACCCCCTCGCCGGCATGGCGCTGGGCGCGGCGGCCGGCGCGGGCGCGGGCGCGCTCTCCGGCTCGCTCTCCGACTACGGCATCAACGACGACTTCGTGAAGCAGCTCGGCGAGACCATCCCCGCCAGCTCCTCGGCCCTGTTCGTGCTGGTGAAGAGCGTGACCTTCGACAAGGTGCTGCCGGAAATCGAGCCCTACGCCCCGCGCGTGCTGAAGACCTCCCTTTCCAACGAGGACGAGGCCAAGCTGAAGGCCGCCATCGCCTCCGGCGCCACGGCTGCGCCCGCCGCCTGACCCCTGCCCCCGTCCCCCGCGCCGGCTGGCGCGGGGGACGGGGATACCTTGCCCGGAATCGATGCTATAAATGGCGGCTCGCGCAGCGCGCGCCCCGCGCCGCCGATCCGCCACCGGGGCCGCCATGACCGACATCGCAACGCGCGTCTACAACCACACCTGGAAGATCGACCCCATCGTCCGCTCGGTGCTCGACACCGATTTCTACAAGCTGCTGATGGGGCAGACCATCTTCCACCGCCACCGGGACACGCGCGTCACCTTCGGCATCCACAACCGCTCCGCCCGCGTGCGCATCGCCGACATCATCGACATCGGCGCCCTGCGCGAGCAGCTCGACCACGTACGCTCGCTCACTCTCACCCGCGGCGAGAGCACCTGGCTGCGCGGCAACATGTTCTACGGCAAGCGGCAGATGTTCTCGCCGGACTATGTCTCCTGGCTCGAGGGCTTCCGCTTTCCCGCGTACCACCTGGAGAAGTGGGACGGGCAATACGAGCTCACCTTCGAGGGGCCGTGGGTGGAAACCACCATGTGGGAAATCCCCGCCCTCGCCATCATCAACGAGCTGCGCTCGCGCGCCGTGCTGAAGGACATGGGCAAGTTCGAGCTGCAGATCCTCTATGCCCGCGCCATGGCGCGGGTGTGGGAGAAGGTGGAGTTCCTGCGCACGCTCGGGCCCATCAACATCGCCGACTTCGGCACCCGCCGCCGCCACGGCTTCCTGTGGCAGGACTGGTGCGTGCAGGCGCTCATCGAGGGGCTGGGCGAAGGCTTCCTCGGCACCTCCAACTGCCTCATCGCCATGCGTCGCGAGGTGGAAGCCACCGGCACCAATGCCCACGAGCTGCCCATGGTCTATGCCGCCCTCGCCGGCGACGACGACCGCGCACTGGCCTGGGCCCCCTACCAGGTGCTGGCCGACTGGCAGGACGATTACGACGGCAACCTGCGCATCCTGCTGCCCGACACCTACGGCACCTCCGGCTTCCTCGCCCATGCGCCAGACTGGGTGGCCCGCTGGACCGGCATCCGCATCGACAGCAAGGACCCCGTGGAAGGGGGGGAAGAAGCCATCCGCTGGTGGATCGAGCGGGGCCAGGACCCGCGCGAGAAGCTGGCCATCTTCTCCGACGCCCTCGACGTGCAGGAGGTCTCGCGTATCCGCGACGCCTTCTGCGGCCGGCTGCGCATGGGCTTCGGCTGGGGCACGCTGCTCACCAACGACTTCCGCGGGCTGGTGCCGGACGGCGCCCTCGATCCCATATCCATCGTCTGCAAGGTGGTGTCGGCCAACGGGCGCCCGGCGGTGAAGCTATCCGATAACCCCACCAAGGCCATGGGCCCGGCCGCGGAGGTGGACCGCTACCGGCGCGTGTTCGGAGTGGGTGCGCAGCAGGCGCGGGCGCTCATCGTCTGACAGGGCCGGCCGGATTTCGCGCCGCGCCGAGAGGCGCCAAAGGCGCGTGAGTGAGCGCCCTGGGCTTCCGGGCGAACCCGGTCTATTCGGGCGAAACAGAGCTTGCAGCCGTCGGGCACCAGGGCCGATGGCGTGACGGGTTCGCTTGCGTGTTCGCCGGAGCGGGATCAGCGCCGCCAAAGAATGAGGGGCTTGGCCCCTGCGCGGAGTCTTCTGGCGAGCTCACGAGCTTGGGCATGATCTGCGCCCGCGCAACAGGCTCGCGGGAACCGGGATCTGCGCGGACGCCGCGCGGTTCGACGCACACCGGCTCGCCCGCATCGAGACACTCATTCGCCCCGGCGGTGGATTGGAGCTGCGCAACCGCGTTCGCGCCTGCGCGCTTTACGAAACACTATCGGCGGACCGCACCTCTCCCGGAATTGCGGAAAGCGCAGAAGCGCCTCGAAAGCACTGCAGCCGATCGCAAAAAGCGCGTTTCGTCCCCGCGGGGCAGCCTCTGCCCCGCCCGAAATCGCCTCAATGGCCCGCGAACGAAACCAGCGTGCGCACGGGCACGCCGAGGGCTTCCAGCTTCTGCACGCCGCCGAGATCGGGCAGGTCCACCACGAAGCAGGCGGCCACCACCTGCGCCCCGCACTCGCGCAGCAGCTGCACCGCGCCCACCGCCGTGCCGCCCGTGGCGATCAGGTCATCCACCAGCAGCACCTGCTCGCCCCTGGCCACGGCGTCCACATGCATCTCGATCTCGTCCTGGCCGTACTCCAGGGCATAGGCCATGCGGATGGTCTGGTGCGGCAGCTTGCCTTTCTTGCGGATCGGAATGAAGCCGGCCGAAAGCTGGTGAGCCACCGCGCCGCCGAGGATGAAGCCGCGCGCCTCGATGCCCGCCACCTTCGCCACCTTGCCGCCCGCATAGGGCTGGACCAGTTCGTCCACCGCGCGCCGGAACGCCCTCGGGTCGCCGAGCAGGGTGGTGATGTCGCGGAACAGGATGCCGGGCTTCGGGTAGTCCGGGATCGTGCGGATGGTCGCGGCGAACTCGTTGAGGGTCATGGCAGGCTCCCGAAACGGGCTGGGGAAACGCCGCGGCCCGTCCGTGCGGCGGGTTCCACACGCGGCCTGGTCCCGCCGGCGGGCGGGCCGGCGCTGAAAAAGAAAAAGGGCCCTCGCGGACCCTTTTTCGTCGATCAGGCAGCGCTCAGTGCGCCACGTTCTTCCACACCTTCTTCTTCGTGAAGTAGAGCAGGCCGCTCAGCACGATGAGGAAGATGATGACCTGGAAGCCGATGCGCTTGCGGGTGTCGAGGTGGGGCTCGGCCACCCACATCAGGAAGGCCGACACGTCGGTCGCATACTGGTCCACGGTCTGCGGCGCGCCGTCGGTGTATTCCACCTGGCCGTCGCTCAGCGGCTTGGGCATGGCGATCTGGTTGCCCGGGAAGTACTTGTTGTAGTGCAGGCCCGACTGCACCGTCACGCCCTCCGGCGGCTCCGCGTAGCCGGTGAGGACGGCGTGGATGTAGTCCACGCCATGCTCCTGGTACTGGATGAAGGCGTCGGTGATGAAGCCGGGAAAGCCCACATGGTAGGAGCGGGCCTTGGCCAGCACCGACATGTCCGGCGGCAGGGCGCCGCCGTTGGAGGCACGGGCCGCCTGGTCGTTGGGGAACGGCGCCGGCCAGGCATCCGACAGGCGGCCGGGACGCTGGAACATGTCGCCCGCGTCGTTCGGCCCGTCGGTGATCTGGTACTCGCTCGCGATCTGCTTGGCCTGGCCCTCGGTGAAGCTCGGGCCGCCCGGCTGGGCGAGATTGCGGAAGTGCAGGAAGTTCGCGGAGTGGCAGGAGGCGCACACTTCCTTGAACACCTTGAAGCCGCGCTGGAGCTGGGCGGTGTCGTAGGTGCCGAATGGCCCCGCGAACGACCAGCTGAGGCGGTGCGGGCGGTCGTCGTGCCCGCCCTCCGCCGCCGAGGCGGGCGCCGCCAGCAGGAGCGCCGCCGCGGCGGCGCCGAAGAGAATGCTACGGATGGTCATGCTGTTCTCTCCGCGCCCCGGTCACTTGGTCTCGGGGGCAGCCACACCGGCCACCACCGTCGCGCCGCCCTTGGCATGCTTGGCGAGCACGGCATCCGCGATGGAGGCCGGCATCGGCTTCGGCTTCTCGATGAAGCCGAGCAGGGGCAGGATGATGAGGAAGTGGGCGAAGTAATAGACCGTGAAGATACGCGACACGATCACGAACCACCCCTCGGCCGGCTGCGAGCCGAGATAGCCGAGGCCCACCGCCACCACCGCGAAGATCCAGAAGAAGATCCGGAACAGCGGGCGGTAGCGTGCCGAGCGCACCTTGGAGGTGTCGAGCCAGGGCAGGAAGGCCAGCACCGCGATGGCCGCGAACATCGCCAGCACGCCACCGAGCTTGTCCGGGATGGAGCGCAGGATCGCGTAGAAGGGCAGGAAGTACCACTCGGGCACGATATGCGCCGGCGTCGACATGGGATTGGCCGGGATATAGTTGTCCGAATGCCCGAGGTAGTTCGGGATGTAGAAAATGAACCAGGAGAAGAAGATGATGAACACCGCCACCGCGAAGATGTCCTTCAGCGTCGCGTAGGGGGTGAACGGCACCGTATCCTTGCTCACGTTCTTCACGTCGATGCCGTCGGGGTTGTTCTGGCCCACGTGGTGCAGGGCCCACACGTGCAGGCCGACCACGCCGGCGATCATGAACGGCAGCAGGTAGTGCAGCGCGAAGAAGCGGTTGAGGGTGGGGTCGCCCACCGAATAGCCGCCCCACAGCCACTGCACGATCACCTCGCCCACCACCGGCAGGGCGGAGAACAGGTTGGTGATGACGGTGGCGCCCCAGAAGGACATCTGGCCCCAGGGCAGCACGTAGCCCATGAAGGCGGCGGCCATCATCAGCAGGTAGATGATGACGCCGAGGATCCACAGCACCTCGCGCGGGGCCTTGTAGGACCCGTAGTAGAGACCGCGGAAGATGTGGATGTAGACCGCGATGAAGAACATCGACGCGCCGTTGGCGTGGATGTAGCGCAGGAGCCAGCCGAAGCTCACGTCGCGCATGATGTGCTCGACGCGGGCGAAGGCCACCGGCGCATACGCCACATAGTGCATGGCGAGCACGATGCCCGAGACGATCTGCACCACCAGCATGAAGCTCAGAATGGCGCCGAAGGTCCAGAAATAGTTGAGGTTCTTCGGCACCGGATAAGCGACGGCCGAAGAATGGATCAACCCGACGAGCGGCAGCCGGCTTTCAAACCACTGCGCCACCTTGCTCTTGGGCTGGTAGGTGGAATGTCCTTCCATGGGGTCCAACCTTTATTGCGTCGACGACGGTCGAGCGTCAGCCGATCACGATCTTCGTATCGGATGTGAAGGTGTAGGGCGGCAGCGCGAGATTGAGGGGCGCGGGTCCCTGCCGGATGCGGCCGGAGGTGTCGTAGACCGAGCCGTGGCACGGGCAGAACCAGCCATCATAGGCGCCCTGGTGGCCGAGCGGCACGCAGCCGAGGTGGGTGCAGATGCCGATCACCACCAGCCACTCGTCCTTGCCGGGCTTCACGCGGTCGGCGTCGGGCTGGGGATCGCGCATGGAGGCGAGATCGGCCTTCTGGGCCTCCTCGATCTCCTTCTTGGAGCGGTGGGAGATGAAGATCGGCTTGCCGCGCCACTGCACGGTCACGATCTGCCCTTCGGCGATGGGGGAAATGTCCACCTCGGTGGTGGAGAGCGCCAGCACCGAGGCGTCGGGCTGCAGCTGCGAAACGAAGGGCCACACCATTCCGGCGACACCCGCCGCGCCCACCGCCCCGGTCGCGATATAGAGGAAGTCCCGACGCGTCGCCTTCTGCGACGTCTCCGTATGTGCCACGGCGCTGATCCCCGTCCTGTCGTCCGCCGGTCATCCGCGCCGGGCCGCTCGGCCCTGAGGGCGAGGCCCATACGCACGAATGTGGCGGCGCTGTGAAGTCACAGTTGTCCACCTTCGAGGGCCTCTAATTGCACCCTCGCCTCATCTTGTCCAGATCGTGGCGATGCGGCACGCGGTCATTCCTGGGCGCGCAGGGCGCTGCGGCCGATTCGAGCGCAGGATGCAGGCACCTCCCCGGGCGCGCCGGCTGCATGCAATTCGCGGCGAGCCACGGAAAAGTCAAAGAAACGTCATCACGCGGAAGCGACCTGACGCAGCGGCGGCGACATCACGCCTCACCACCCCCTCCCTTCGGCTAGATCAGCCCCCTACCGGGCGACAATCGGGACCCGGAGGGGCTTGCGGCGGGGCAGCCGGCCATGCGACTTCCCCGCGCGATGACCACGCCCTCCCTCATCCTCGCCCTCTTCTGCCCGGACATCGCGCAGAACGCAGGCACCTGCCTGCGCACGGGTGCCTGCCTGGGCGTGCCCGTTCATATCATCGAGCCTGCCGGCTTCCCGGTGGGCTCGGCCGCGTTCCGCCGCGCGGGCATGGACTATATCGACGCCGTGGAGTGGCATCGCCACGCCCATTTCGATGCCTTCCGGGACACGGTGCGGGCGGAGGGACGGCGGCTGGTGCTGTTCACCACCCGTGCCGCGCATGCCCTCCCGGACTTCCGCTTCATGCCCGGCGATGCCCTGCTGTTCGGGCGGGAATCCGCCGGCGTGCCGGAAGCGGTCCATGATGCGGCGGATGCCCGCGTAACCATTCCCATGCGGCCGGGGCTGCGCTCGCTCAACGTGGCCGTGAGCGCGGGGATCTGCCTTGCCGAGGCGCTGCGGCAGACCTCGGGCTTTCCAAGGCCGTGACGGCACGCCATGGTATGCCCTGCCCGCAGCGCGCCGACACCGACGAACCTCGCATGACCCAAGAGCCAGCATGACCACCGAGCCTTCCCCGCCCCCCGCTTCCGCGCGCGCCGATGCCGCCCTGCCCGCGCGACAGGCGCGCGCCCGCGCCTGGTTCGAGGAGCTGCAGGGCCGCATCATCGCCGCCTTCGAGGCGCTGGAGGACGAGGCGCCGGCGGAGCTCCACGGCCCCGCCGCCGGCCGTTTCGTCCGGACGCCGTGGGCGCGCACCGACCACACGGGCGCGCCGGGCGGCGGCGGCACCATGGCGCTCATGCGCGGGCGGCTGTTCGAGAAGGTGGGGGTGCACACCTCCACCGTATTCGGCGAGTTCGCCCCCGAGTTCCGGGCGCAGATCCCCGGAGCGGCTGAGGATCCGCGCTTCTGGGCCTCGGGCATCTCGCTCATCGCCCACATGGCGAGCCCCCACGTGCCGGCGGTGCACATGAACACGCGCTTCGTGGTGACCACGAAGGCCTGGTTCGGCGGCGGGGCGGATCTCACCCCCGTGCTGGAGCGGCGCCGCAGCCAGGACGACCCGGACGCCCGCGCCTTCCATGCCGCCATGGCCGCCGCCTGCGCGCCCCACAAGGTGGCCGACTACGACCGCTACAAGGCGTGGTGCGACGAATACTTCTTCCTGAAGCATCGCGGCGAGACGCGCGGCATCGGCGGCATCTTCTACGATTACCTCGACAGCGCGGCGAAGGGCGCGGGCACCTTCGACGACGACTTCGCCTTCACCCGCGACGTGGGCCTCGCCTTCCTCGACATCTACCCCCGGCTGGTGCGGGCCAACATGGCCACCCCCTGGAGCGGGGAGGAGCGGGAGGAGCAGCTGGTGCGGCGCGGGCGCTATGTGGAGTTCAACCTGCTCTACGACCGCGGCACCATCTTCGGCCTGAAGACGGGCGGCAACGTGGATTCCATCCTCTCTTCCATGCCGCCGGTGGTGAAGTGGCCGTGATGGCCCTGTCATGAAGGCTCGATACTCATGCGCACGGCGCGTGTCGCGCCATGATGGGGAGAGAGCCATGGCGTTCGAGCCGGGAGAGATCGTTCAGCTCAAGTCGGGTAGCCCGGCCTTGACCGTGGTCGAGGTGCTGGAGCAGGACGTCAAGGTGGTCTGGTACGCCGAGGAAGTGGGCGAGTTCCGCTCCCAGACCCTGCCTGCGGTGTCGCTGGAAACCCTCGACCTGACCGAATTCGAGATCGAGGAAGAAGAAGACGAGTCCGAAGAGGACGAGGACTGACCCTGCGCCACCGGCGCCGGCCTTCAGCCGGCGCCGCGAGGGCGTTTCTGGCGGGCGCCTTTGGCGGGCTCGGCGAGTATTCTCTTTGCATGTTCCCGGTGTGAGCTCCCGGAAGCCGACCGGAGATTGCGACGGCTTGGTTCGCCGCGCGTCAGCTGCTCCTTTTCACCGGAACACCGCGGTGCCCCACGCGGGCGCCGATCATCCGCTCCACCGACCACTCCACATCGCGTCTCCCGGGAGCGGTTCTGCGCGCAGGCGGAATATTCCCGCCTGTCGTGAAAGCCGCGCGACCGCTCTGCCGCGCGCGGCAGGTCAGCACACAGGCGCGGATAATGAGGCCGCACCACAGAGGCCGCAGGCTTTCCGAAGGTGACGCTGGTTCCGTGACCCCAAAGCTCGGCGTCTCCGGCACACCTCGACGCGACATCCCCATGCGCGGAAATCCACGCCTGCAGGGGCACCCCGCCGCCGGGCGGCACCTTGCCTCACACCGGACCAATGTGCTTGACGAAACGGCATTTGGTCGAGCCCGCGCGGCATGTGAGCGAGCCCCGCCCGGCGCGGGTCAAGAGCCGGAGCCAATGACATCGGGTCTGCGCCTCTCGCCCATCGGCTCCCCGCTTCTCCCGACAGCGGCGACGAAACAAACATCGGCTCGGCCCCCTCCGGCGATCGCGCCGCGATCCTTTGGCCCTGGCATCCGGCCCCAGCCCGTCCCCTCATGGATCTGCCGAAGATCCTGCCCGTTCCGGAAGAACTTATCCGCGCGCCGCATGCTTTCCGCTCCCCCCGCTGCGGCGAGGGCCACGCCGGTGAGCACCTCCCGCGCGGCATCGTCCGCAGGGAAGTCCGCCGCCACTCAGGCGTCCTCGGCGGCGGCCGGCAGCACCGGCATCCGGCCCCAGCCGTCCCCTCATGGATCTGCCGAAGATCCCGCCCGCTCCGGAGATGTCATCCGCACGGCAGGAGCCCCCTTCACCCAGCCGCGGCGAGGGCCGCGAGAGCCACGCCGGTGAGCACCTCCCGCGCGGCATCGTCCGTGGGGAAGTCCGCCGCCACCCAGGCGGCCTCCGCGGCGGCCAGCGCCCGCCCCAGAGCCGGGCCGGGCCGTGCGCCGCGCGCCAGAAGGTCGGCGGCGCCCACGGGCGGGCGGGGCGCCGCCCAGCCCAGGGCGAGGGCGACGAGCGGCGCCATGCCGGAAGCACCATGCGCCGCCGCCAGCAGGGCGCGGTCCAGCGCCGCCTCCCGCCCCGCGCGATAGACAAAGGCGCGCAGATCCCGCTCCCGAGCGCCTCGCCCCGGCAGCGGCGGCGCGAGCGCGGCCAAGGCGGAGAGGCGGCGGCTCTCGCCGTTGGAGAGGCGCAGCTTCTCACGCAGGCGCGGCACATCGTCTGTCACCCGCAGCGCCAGGGCGGCGAGCCGGCGCAACGCATCCGGCGGCACGCCGAAGGCCGCCTCGCAGGCGGCGAGACGCCCGAAGGCGCCGGCATCGGCAAGGCCCGCCAGCAACGGCTGAATGAGCCCGCAGTCGCTCATCACCTCCAGCGTCGGCGCGGCGCGGGCGGCCATCAGCAGCTTCATCAGCTCCGCCCGCACCCGCTCGTGGGAGAGGCCGCGCAGGCCCTCCCGGCAGCGGATCGCGGCATGGAGCGCCACGGCGTCCACGCTGCCCTGCCCATAGGTGGCGTGGAAGCGGAACAGGCGCAGGATGCGCAGGTAATCTTCGCGGATGCGCGCCTGCGCATCGCCGATGAAGCGCACGCGCCGGGCGGCAAGGTCTTCGAGCCCGCCCACGAGATCGATCACGCCGCCGCCGGGAGTGGCGTAGAGGGCGTTGAAGGTGAAGTCCCGCCGGGCGGCGTCGTGCGCCCACTCCCGGCCGAAGCGCACCACGGCGCGGCGGCCGTCGGTCTCCAGGTCCTCGCGCAGGGTGGTGACCTCATAGGCCTCGTGGTCCACCACCACCGTGATGGTGCCGTGCTCGATGCCGGTGGGCACCGCCTTCATGCCGGCGCGACGCACCCGCTCGGCCACCGCCTGCGGCAGGGCGGTGGTGGCGATGTCCACGTCGGTCACGGGCACGCCGAGCAGGGTGTTGCGCACCGCGCCGCCCACCACGCGCGCCTCCTCGCCGTCGCCGTTCAGCACGTCAAGCAGCGCCCGCAGCCCGTGCCGGCCCCAGAAGGCGGCTCCGGCGATGGAAGCCAAGCTCATTCGTAGTGCCCCGGCACGAACCGGCCGTCGCGGGTCTCGGCCGGCACGTAGTGGCTGCCGGGCGGGGCGCTGCGCCCGCCCTCGAACAGGAGCAGGCCCAGCGCCACCAGCGCCAGCGCCACCACCACCAGCGCCGCGAGGGCGCGCGGCGACCAGTGCTCCGGCACCACCGAGCCCTTGGTGGCGATGAGCAGCGCCCCATAGAGCACGAAAGGGGTGAGGAACAGCGCGAGTTCCACCAGCACGGTGCGCAGCATCAGGCGTAGACCCGTTCATAGAGGTTGCGCAGCATGCCCGCGGTGGCGCCCCAGATGAAGCGGCCCTCGTAGGGCATGGCATAGTAATGGCGCAGCGTGCCCTGCCAGGTGCGCGACTGGCGCTGGTGGTTGGCCGGCGTCATGAGGAAGCCGAGCGGCACCTCGAACGCCTCGTCCACCTCGGCCGGGTTGAGGGTGAGCGCATAGGCGGGGTCCACCAGCCCCACCACGGGGACGATCCAGAAGCCGGTGCCGGAAAGATAGCCGTCGAGATAGCCGAGGTGCCGCACCAAAGCGGAATCGAGCCCCACTTCCTCGCGCGCCTCGCGCAGGGCGGCGGCCTTTTCGTCGGCGTCCTCCGGGTCCACCCGCCCGCCGGGAAAGGCGATCTGGCCGGCGTGGCTGGAGAGCTGCGCCGAGCGCTGGGTAAGCAGCACGCCGGGCTCGGGCCGGGCGATGATGGGCACCAGCACCGCCGCGTGGCGCGGCGGCTTCAGGGGCGCGAGGCCCTCCAGGCTCGGCTGCAGGGCGTGGTCGCCGTTGACGCGGGCCAGCGCGCCTTCCGCATAGGAGGGCGGCGGCTGGCGCGAGAGGCCGCGCGCGGCGCGGGCGAGGAAATCGGCGAGGCCGGAGCCCGCCGGGGCATCGGGGAAGGGGTGCGCGTTCATGAGGCGAGGCGGTCCAGCTCCGCGGCCGGCATGACCGGGAAGAACAGCCCGGCCGAGGCGACGCCGAACATCTCGCGCCCCTCCACCATGCGCACCTCCCCGGCGGCCACGAGATCGAGGAAGGCGGAGCGGGTCAGGCGCGCCTCCAGCCCGTTGCGCACATGAAGATAGGGCACGAACACCCCCGGCCCGGCGCCGGGCGCGAAGCGCAGAGCATGGCCGGGGCCGCAGCGCACCAGGTCGTCGAGATTGGTGCGGAACACCAGCGTGGGGCCCTGCGCGCCCTCCTCCTGCGCCATCTCCACGGCCAGGAAGGGCGCGTCGTCCACGCGGATACCGATCTTCTCCACCGGAGTCTTGAGTACGAAGCGCGCGCCCTCACGGGTGAGCACCGAGGCGAACAGGCGTACCAGGGCCGGGCGGCCGATGGGAGTGCCCATGTAGAACCAGGTGCCGTCGGCGGCGATTCGCATGTCCATGTCGCCGCAATCGGGCGGGTCCCACTTGTCCACCGGCGCCGGCCCGCCGCCGGCGGCGGCACGCGCGGCCGCCATCAGCGCCTCCAACCGGCCGCCGGGCGGGGCCGCCGGGCGTTCCGGCGCCTCGGTCAGCGGAAGGGTTTCGCCGCCGTCCCGACCCACCATGGTCTCGTCCTCGCGCTGACGTGAGATGATCCCGCCGCGATGCGCGCGACGGGGATTAGACGGAACGCAATCTTATCGTAAGCTCTCTATCCGGGTGGCGCGACCTTTGCACGGCGAAATCCGGGAGAAGGCCGGGCCCTCGGGGCGGATCGGGACCGGGATCGACCGGTCGTTTCGCGCGGGGCGTTTTATCGCCGTTTTTTGCGGCAAGCCTCGGGCGATGCACCCCGATGGCACTGGTGCACGGAGACCTTGCGTAATGTCGGCTGCCGGCGAGACCTTCGACCTCGACCAGATGATCGTCCGCAATGCGGAAACCGCCGCCGGCCACGTGAAGGCCGCGAAGACCGCCATCGCCGGCGTCATCTTCGGCCAGGAGACGGTGGTGGAGCAGGCGCTCGTCACCATCCTGTCCGGCGGCCACGCGCTGCTGGTGGGCGTGCCCGGCCTCGCCAAGACCAAGCTGGTGGAGACCCTCGGTACCGTGCTCGGCCTCGACGCGCGCCGCGTGCAGTTCACGCCGGACCTCATGCCCTCCGACATCCTGGGCGCCGAGGTGCTGGAAGAGACGCCCGGCGGCCAGCGCGCCTTCCGCTTCATCCGCGGCCCGGTCTTCGCCCAGCTGCTGATGGCGGACGAGATCAACCGCGCCTCCCCGCGCACCCAGTCGGCGCTGCTGCAGGCCATGCAGGAATACCACGTGACGGTGGCCGGCGAGCGCCACGACCTGCCCAAGCCCTTCCACGTGCTCGCCACCCAGAACCCGCTGGAGCAGGAGGGCACCTATCCCCTGCCCGAGGCCCAGCTCGACCGCTTCCTGATGCAGATCGACGTGGACTATCCCGACCGGGAGGCCGAGCGGCGCATCCTGTTCGAGACCACCGGAGCGGAGGAGCAGAAGCCCCGCGCCGCCATGAGCGTCGACGACCTCATCGCCGCCCAGCGGCTGGTGCGGCGCCTGCCGGTGGGCGAATCGGTGGTGGAGGCTATCCTCACCCTGGTGCGCTCCGCCCGCCCCGGCGCCGAGGGCCCCGAGCAGCGCTTCATTGCCTGGGGGCCCGGCCCGCGCGCCTCCCAGTCCCTGATGCTGGCCACCCGCGCCCGCGCCCTGCTGGACGGCCGCTTCGCGCCCTCCCTCGACGACGTGGCCGCTTTGGCGGAACCGGTGCTGAAGCACCGCATGGCCCTCACCTTCGCCGCCCGCGCCGAGGGCGAGAGCGTGCCCCACATCATCCGCCGGCTGGTGGAGCGGCTCGGCTGACCGCCGGCTGGATCGAACATGGTGGCTGAAACGTCCCCCGTCGCCGGCTCGCGTTCCGTGGCCACGGCTGCCCTCCAGGCGGCGAGCTTGGTTTCGGCCATGCCGCGGCTGGTGCTGGAGGCGCGGCGCGCAGCGTCCAGCGTCGCCCACGGCCTGCACGGGCGCCGGCGTGCCGGCGCCGGCGAGAATTTCTGGCAATACCGGCGCTTCCTCGCCGGCGAGCCGGCCCAGCGGGTGGACTGGCGCCGCTCCGCGCGCGACGACCATCTTTATGTGCGCGAGCGGGAATGGGAGGCCGCCCACACCGTGTGGATCTGGCCGGACCTCTCCGCCTCCATGGATTATGCCACCGGCGAGCGGGCGCCCAAGCGCGAGCGCGCGCTGGTGGTCGCCTTCGCCCTGGCCGAGCTGCTGGTGCGCGGCGGCGAGCGGGCGGGCGTGCCCGGCCTGATGCCGCCTTCCGCCAGCCGGCGCATCGTGGAACGCCTTGCCGAGAGCGTGGTGCTGGCCGGCGCCCTGCCGGAAGGGCTGCCGCCCGCCTTCGTGCCCGCCCCCACCGCCGAGGTGGTGCTGCTCGGCGACTTCTGGAGCCCCGCGGGCGAAGTGGCGGAGCGCATCGCCATCCTCGCCTCCGGCGGCGCGCGGGGCCATATGGTGCAGATCGTGGACCCGGCGGAGGAGACCTTCCCCTTCTCCGGCCGCATCGAATTCTCCGATCCCGAGGGCGGCGAGCGGCTCACCGTGGGCCGGGCCGAAGGCTGGCGCCAGGATTACACCCTGAAGCTCGACGCCCACCGCGCCGCGCTGCGCGCCGCCGCCGAGCGCCATGGCTGGAGCTTCATCATCCACCGCACCGACCGTCCTGCGAGCGAGCTGCTGCTCGCCCTCCACATGCGCATGGGTGCAAGCGGCGCCGCGACCGGAGGGCACGCCTGAATGCTCGGCCTTCCGCTCGCCTTCACGGCGCCGCTGCTGCTCACCGCGTTCCTGGCATTGCCGCTGCTGTGGTACGTGCTACGCGTGGTGCCGCCGCGCCCGCGCGCCGTCGCCTTTCCGCCCACGCGCCTGCTGCTGGACATCAAGCCGAAGGAGGAGAGCGCCGCGCGCACCCCCTGGTGGCTGATGGCGCTGCGCATGCTGCTCGCGGCCCTCATCATCCTGGCCGCCGCCGGGCCGGTGTGGAACCCGCCGGCGGAGGCCCCGGCCGCGCAGGGGCCGCTGGTGCTCGTCATCGACCAGGGCTGGCCCGCCGCCGGCCAGTGGGAGACGCGCATGGCCGCCGCCGGCGCCCTCATCGACGATGCCGCCGCCGCCGGGCGCGGCGTCGCCCTCATTCCCACCGGCGACGTGCCGCGCGACGCCACCCTCCTTACCCCCGCCGCAGCCCGTGACCGGCTGCGCTCCCTGCGGCCGGTGCCCTACGCCCCGGCACGGGCGGAAGCCTTCGCCCTCGCGGCGCGGATGCGGGAGGCGGCGCCCGGCGCCGGCCTCGTCTTCCTCTCCGACGGGGTGGACATGGGCGCCGACGGAGACCTTTCGGCCGCCCTGGCGCCGCTTCGGCAGGGCCCGGCCCTGGTGGTCAGCGGCGGCACGGCCTCAGCGCTCGCCCTCGCCGGCCCGGAGAACGGCGCCGACGCCCTCACCGTGAAGGTGCTGCGCCCGGCGGGCGGGCCCCCCCGCGCCGGACGGGTGGAGGCGAAGGACATGCGCGGCCTCACCCTGGCGGAGGCCCCCTTCACTTTGCCCGAGGGCGCGGCCTCCACCGAGGCGCGCTTCGCCCTGCCGGTGGAGATCCGCAACGAGATCGCCCGGCTGGACATCTCCGGCGAGCATGCGGCGGGCGCGGTGCAGCTCATCGACCGGAGCTGGCGGCGGCGCACCGTGGGCATCGTCTCCGGCACCTCCACCGATACCGGCCAGCCGCTGCTGGCGCCCACCTACTATCTCACCCGCGCGCTCGCGCCCTTCGCCGACCTCAGGGTGGCGGAGACGGGATCGGCCATCGAGAACATCAACCGCTTCCTGGAGCAGCGCGTGCCGGTGCTGCTGCTGCCGGACGTGGGCACCATTCCCCCGGCCACCCGCGCCCGGCTCGCGAAATTCGTCGAGGACGGCGGCGTGCTGGTGCGCTTCGCCGGCCCGCGCCTCGCCAACGCGCAGGACGACCTGCTGCCGGTGAAGCTGCGGCGCGGCGGGCGCGTGCTCGGCGGCTCCCTCTCCTGGGAGACCCCGCAGCCTCTCGGCGCGCTCACCCCCGAGGGGCCGTTCCGCGACGTGAAGGTGCCCTCCGACGTGAGCGTGAACCGCCAGGTGCTGGCCGAGCCCGACGGCGCCCTGGGCGAGCGCACCTGGGCGGCGCTGAAGGACGGCACCCCCCTTGTCACCGGAACCCGCATCGGCAAGGGCGCTCTGGTGCTGTTCCATGTCACGGCCGACACCTCCTGGTCCAACCTGCCGCTCTCGGGCACCTTCGTGGACATGCTCCGACGCGTGATCGCGCTCTCCGACACCCCGCCCGCCCCCGAGACCGCCCCGGCGGACGGCGCCCACGCCGCCGACCGGCCCGATGTCGCGGCCCTCGCGCCCACCCGCGTGCTGGACGGCTTCGGCGCCTTCGGGCCGCCCGGCCCCAATGCGCGGGCCATTCCGGCCGATTTCGCCGGCCGCGCGGGCGCCGACCACCCGCCCGGCTTCTACGGCCCGCCGGACGGCCTCGTGGCGGTGAACGTGCTGCTGCCGGCCGACGCGCCGAAGCCCATCGACTTCAAGACCCTCGGCATCGCGCCGGAGCCGCTGCAGGAGAGCGCCCCGCGCGACCTCACCGGGCCGGTGCTGATCGCCGCCGTGGCCCTGATGCTGCTCGACGCGCTGGCGGTGTTCCTGCTCGCCGGCGGCCTCGCGCGGCTTCGCGGGCGGCGCGCGGTGGCCGCCGCCCTGCTGGGCCTCGCCGTGCTCGGCGCCGCCGCCATGCCGCGCCCGGCGCACGCGAGCGACGACGCCTTCGCCCTCCAGGCCGCCGGCCAGACCCGCTTCGCCTACGTGGTCACCGGCAACGGCGAGGTGGACGACATCTCCCGCGCCGGGCTGAGCGGGCTCGCCGAGTTCGTCGGCCAGCGCACGGCGCTGCAGGCCGGCGAGGCCATGGGGGTCGATCTCGCCAAGGACGAGCTGGTGTTCTTCCCCTTCATCTACTGGCCCATCCTGCCGGAGACGCCGGTGCCGCCGCCCGCGGTGCTGGCGCGGCTCGACGCCTACATGAAGCAGGGCGGCACCGTGATCTTCGACACGCGCGACGCCGTCTCGGCCCCGGGCGTGGCGGGCGCGCCGCTGACGCCCGCCGCCGCGCGGCTGCGGGAGATCCTCTCCGGCCTCGACATTCCCGAGCTGGCCCCGGTGCCGCGCGACCACGTGCTCACCAAGGCATTCTACCTCTTGAAGGACTTCCCCGGCCGCTTCACCGGCGGCACCACCTGGGTGGAGGCGCTGCCCCCCGCCGACGATGCCGACCGCCCCGCCCGCGCGGGCGACGGCGTCTCGCCCGTCATCATCACCTCCAACGATCTCGCCGGCGCCTGGGCGGTGAGCCCCTCGGGCGAGCCGATGCTGCCGCTCACCCCCGGCGAGCCGCGCCAGCGCGAGTTCGCCTTCCGCGCCGGCGCCAACATGGCCATGTACGTGCTCACCGGAAATTACAAGGCGGACCAGGTGCACGTGCCGGCGCTGCTGGAAAGGCTCGGCCAATGACCGCCACCGCCCACGGGGGCGCCTGACGCCATGAGCTACGGCCTCTCCTTCGCTCCCTTCGTCTCCTGGCCGGTGCTGGCGGCGCTCGCCGCGGCCGCGGCGGTGCTGGCGCTGCTGCTCCTCGCCACCCGCACGCGCGGCGCGCCACTGCGCGCCCTGGCGCTGGCGGTGGGCCTCATCGCCCTCGCCAACCCCTCCCTCACCCAGGAGCAGCGCGAACCCCTGCCCTCGGTGGTGGCTGTTGTGGTGGACAAGAGCGCCAGCCAGTCCTTCGGCGACCGCGCGGCGCAGACGGAAGCCGCCCGCGCCGCCCTTGCCGGGCGCCTCGCCCAGCTCCCCGGCGTGGAGGTGCGCACCATCACCGCCGACGCCGCCAATGGCGACACCGACGGCACGCGCCTGTTCTCGGCCCTCTCCGCCGGCCTCGCGGACGTGCCGCCGGAACGGGTGGCCGGCGCCGTGCTCATCACCGACGGGCGCGTGCACGACGTGCCGCAGAACGCGCAGGCGCTGGGCTTCTCCGCGCCCGTGCACGCGCTGATCTCCGGCCACGAGGGCGAGCGCGACCGCCGCATCGCCCTGGAGAAGACCCCCCGCTTCGGCATCGTCGGGCAAAAGCAGTCCATCACCTTCCGCGTCACCGACGAGGGGGTGCCGCAGGGCGCGCGCGTGCCGGTCACCGTCCGCCGCGACGGCGAGGAGATCGCCCGGCCCATCGTCACCGCCGGGCGGGCCGAGACCATCGACGTGGACATCACCCACGCCGGGCCCAACATCGTCGAATTCGAGGTGCCGCCGCTCGCGGACGAGCTGACCACGGTGAACAACCGCACCGCGGTCGCCATCGACGGCGTGCGCGACAAGCTCAAGGTCCTGCTCGTCTCCGGCGAGCCCAACGCCGGCGAGCGCACCTGGCGCAACCTGCTGAAGAGCGACGCCAACGTCGATCTGGTGCATTTCACCATCCTGCGCCCGCCGGAGAAGCAGGACGGCACGCCCATCAACGAGCTGTCCCTCATCGCTTTCCCCACGCGCGAGCTGTTCCAGACCAAGATCAAGGATTTCGATCTCATCATCTTCGACCGCTACGCTCAGCAGGGCGTGCTGCCGCAGGTGTATCTGGACAACATCGTGCGCTACGTGCGCGGCGGCGGCGCGGTGCTGGTGGCCTCCGGCCTCGATTACGTGGAGCCCGGCTCGCTCTACAACACGCCGCTGGAGGAGATCCTGCCCGCCATGCCCACGGGCGAGGTCACCGAGGCGCCGTTCCACCCGCGCCTCACCGCGCCGGGCAAGCGCCACCCTGTGACACGCGGCCTGCCGGGCGCCAATGCGGAGCCGCCGCACTGGAGCCGCTTCTTCCGCGTGATCGACACCACCGCCCGCTCCGGCACGGAGCTGATGGCGGCGCCGGGCGACAAGCCCATCCTGCTGGTGGACAAGGTGGGCGAGGGCCGCGTGGCGCAGCTCCTTTCCGACCACATCTGGCTGTGGGCGCGCGGCTACGAGGGCGGCGGCCCCCACATCGACCTGCTGCGCCGCCTCTCCCACTGGCTGATGAAGGAGCCGGACCTGGAGGAGGAGCGCCTGAAGCTCTCCGTCTCCGGCCGCGAGCTGACCGTGGAGCGCCAGACCATGGGGGATGCCGTACCACCGGCGGTGGTCACCACCCCTTCCGGCGCCACCCGCACCCTCGTGCTGAAGGAGGCGGAGCCCGGCCTGTGGCGCGCCTCCACCCCCGCCGACGAGCTGGGCCTGTGGCGCGCCGCCAACGGCACGCTGACCGCCCTCGCCAATATCGGCCCGCTGAACCCCAAGGAATTCGCGGAAGTGACCAGCACCCGCGAGGTGCTCTCGCCCATCGCCGCCGCCACCGGCGGGCGGGTGTGGCGCCTCGCGGACCTTAACGGCGACGTGCCGCGCGTGGTGCAGGTTTCCTCCGGCGACCGGCTGGCCGGCGACGACTGGATGGGGCTGAAGACCCGCGACGTCTCCGTGGTGCGGGGCATCGGCCTGTTCCCGGTGTTCGGCGGGCTCACCGGGCTCCTGCTGCTGCTCGGCGTGCTCACCGCCACCTGGACGCGGGAGGGGCGCTAGCACCGTTCCGGCGGAAGCGCGCGGCCCGCCGGCGGCGCGAAAAAGTACCGCCAGCGCGGGGAGGCCCCTTGCCGGATGCCGTCGCGCGCGGGAAAACTGCCGCCCGGCGGCGGCGATGGCGCCGCGCAGCTTCCGGGAAAGGACCCTCCATGGCGCCGGCGAACGTTTTCGACCCCCTGCCCTCCTCGGCCGGAAGCTATTGGAAAACCTTCTGGATCAACGAGATTCCCCATCTCGTTATCCTCGCCCTCACCATCGGCGGGGTGGCCTACATCGCCCTGATGCGCCGGCCGCTGGAATATTACTGGGACGTGGTGGCGGTGGTCATCGCCGCCGTCGCCATCTACGGCGGCTGGCCGCGGGCGCAGGGCAATCGCGAGCGCTGGCGGCTGGTGTGGACCCAGGCGCTGCACTGGGGCGCCTTCCTCATCGCCATGCGGCTGGTGTTCACCCCCTCGGTGCAGGCGGTGGCCGACGTGGATTCCACCAATCTCGTGGTGCTGCTCCTCATTGCGCTCGGCACCTTCGTGGCGGGCGTGCATGCCCCCTCCTGGCGCATGGCGCTCAACGGGGTGGTGATGGGCGCGAGCGTGCCGGCGGTGGCCTGGCTCGACCAGTCGGCTCTGGTGCTGGCGCTGGTGGCGCTGGTGCTGGGCTCCATGGTGCTGGCGCTCGCCTGGTACCATTTCGCGTCACGCAACGCGGACTGAGCCCACCCCGGCACGGTTGCCGCCGGGGCCGCGCCGTTCAATATTTGTTCCCATCCGAACGATTCGCGCGGGGATGATGGGAGGCCGGCCGGGTGCATCTGGACACGCTGAACGACAGCCAGCGCCGGGCCGTGGAGCACGGCGCGGCCGAGGGCGCGGCGAGCGGCGCGGGCGGCCCGCTGCTGGTGATCGCCGGCGCCGGCTCGGGCAAGACCAACACCCTCGCCCACCGGGTGGCGCACCTCGTGCTCAACGGCGCCGACCCCTCGCGCATCCTGCTGCTCACCTTCTCCCGCCGCGCGGCGGAGGAGCTGAGGCGCCGGGTGGAGCGCATCTGCGCCAAGGTGCTGGGCAATAAGGCGGGCCCGGTGGGCGAGGCGCTCACCTTCGCCGGCACCTTCCACGCCATCGGCGCGCGGCTGCTGCGGGAATATGCGGGTGAACTGGGCATCACGCCCGACTTCACCATCCACGACCGTGAGGACTCCGCCGACCTGATGAACCTGGTGCGGCACGAGCTGGGATTCTCGGCCACGAAATCGCGCTTTCCCGCCAAGGGCACCTGCCTCGCCATCTATTCGCGCACCCTCAACGCCGAGGCCGACCTCGCGGAGGTGCTGCGCGCCGCCTTTCCCTGGTGCGCGGCCTGGACCGGCGAGCTGAAGGCGCTGTTCGGCGCCTATGTGGAGGCCAAGCAGCGCCAGAACGTGCTCGATTACGACGACCTCCTGCTCTACTGGGCCGAGGCGGCGCGCGAGCCCGCGCTCGCCGCCCACATGGGCGGGCGCTTCGATCACGTGATGGTGGATGAATACCAGGACACCAACCGCCTCCAGGCCGCCATCCTGCTGGCCCTCAAGCCCGACGGGCGCGGCCTCACGGTGGTGGGCGACGATGCCCAGTCCATCTATTCCTTCCGTGCCGCCACCGTGCGCAACATCCTCGACTTTCCCCGCGCCTTCAGCCCGCCGGCCCGCGTGGTGACGCTGGAGCGCAACTACCGCTCCACCCAGCCCGTCCTCGCCGCCGCCAATGCCGTGATCGGCGAGGCCAAGGAGCGCTTCACCAAGAATCTGTGGTCGGAGCGCGCCTCGGCCCGCCGCCCGCGCCTCGTCACCGTGCGCGACGAGGCCGACCAGGCCCGCTTCGTGGCCGACGAGGTGCTCGCCCGGCGCGAGGGGGGAACCCTGCTGAAGCAGCAGGCGGTGCTGTTCCGCGCCGCCCACCACTCCGGCGCGCTGGAGGTGGAGCTGACCCGGCGCAACATTCCGTTCGTGAAGTTCGGCGGGCTGAAGTTCCTCGACAGCGCCCATGTGAAGGACCTGCTGGCAGTGCTGCGCTTCGCCCAGAACCCGCGCGACAGGGTGGCCGGCTTCCGCCTGCTGAACCTGCTGCCGGGGGTGGGCCCCGCCTCGGCGCAGAAGGTGCTCGACGCCATGGCCGCGAGCCCGGCGCCCCTCGAGGCGCTGGCGCAGATGCCCACGCCGCCCCGCGCGGGAGCGGACTGGGCCGCCTTCGCCATCCTCATGGAGAGCCTGCGCGCGGAGGATGCCCACTGGCCGGCGGAGATCAGCCGCGCGCGCCGCTGGTACGAGCCGCACCTAGAGCGCATCCACGAGGACGCGGACATGCGCAAGGCGGACCTGGTGCAGATGGAGGCCATCGCCGCCGCCTATCCCGGCCGCGCCCGCTTCCTCACCGAGCTGACCCTCGACCCGCCCGACGCCACCTCCGCCGAGGCCGGCGCGCCACTGAAGGACGAGGACTACCTCATCCTCTCCACCATCCATTCCGCCAAGGGGCAGGAGTGGAAATCCGTCTTCGTGCTCAATGTGGTGGACGGCTGCCTGCCGTCCGATCTCGGGGCCGGATCGAGCGAGGAGATCGAGGAGGAGCGCCGCCTGCTCTATGTGGCCATGACGCGGGCGAAGGACGACCTGGACCTGATGGTGCCGCAGCGCTTCTTCGTGCACGGCCAGCACGCGCGGGGCGATCGCCACGTCTATGCCAGCCGCACCCGCTTCATCCCCGCGCCCATGCTGCACCTGTTCGAGGCCCATTCCTGGCCCCCGCCGCAGCAGCGGGCGGCAACCGGCGCCCTCGCCCCCGCCATGGTGGACGTGCGCGGCCGCCTGCGCGGCATGTGGGGGTGAGACCAAGGCCGGAGGGCTTTTCTCATGGGCCCTTGGCCAAGCCCGCGCAGAGCCGGCGCGCGGCGCACTCGGCCTCGCTCTGCGCGCCGGGGCCGATGGCAGGAGCGGCACCGCCCGTGATGGCACCGGCGCTCGACCGAAGCCGAGCCGATGAGGCCCGGGCGCCGAGCCGGCCTCAGCCCCGGCCGATGAAAGGCATCTTGGTGGCCATCACGGTCATGAACTGCACGTTGGCATCCAGCGGCAGGCTCGCCATGTAGAGCACCGCGCTCGCCACGTGGGCGACATCCATCACCGGCTCCGCCTTCACCGACCCGTCCGCCTGGAGAATGCCGGCCTTCATGCGCTCGGCCATGGCGGTGTCGGCATTGCCGATGTCGATCTGCCCGCAGGCGATGTCGTAGGCGCGGCCGTCGAGGGCGGTGGCGCGGGTGAGGCCGGTGATGGCGTGCTTGGTGGCGGTGTAGGGCGCCGAGAACGGCCGCGGCACCTCCGAGGAGATGGAGCCGTTGTTGATGATGCGCCCGCCGCGCGGGTTCTGCGCCTTCATCAGGCGGAACGCCTCCTGGGTGCACAGGAAGGGGCCGGTGAGGTTGGTGTCCACCACCGCGCTCCACTGGCTGAAGGTGAGATCCTCCAACGGCACGGGCGGGGCGCCGGTGCCGGCATTGTTAAACAGCAGGTCGAGCCGCCCGAACTTGTCCCCCACCGCCGCGAACAACGCCGCGACCGAGGCCGGGTCGCTCACGTCGGTCGGCACCGCAAGGGTGTGGGGCGAGCCCATGGCATCGGCGGTCTCCGCCAGCGTCTCCGCCCGCCGGCCGGCGATGGCGACCCCGTAGCCGGCGCCCGCGAGCGCCACCGCCACCGCCCGCCCGATGCCCGAGCCGGCGCCGGTGACAATGGCAACCTTCCTGCTGGCCGTGGGACTCATGGCTTCATCCTCCCGTTCTCGCGCCCGCCCGTTCTTCCGGTGGCGGTGCGTGATGCCCCCAAGGCTCCAGCATCGGCGCGCGGCGGCCCCCCGCGCAAGGGCAACGAGGGCTTACTCGCGCGCGCGGGCCGCCAGGGCGTCGAAATCGATGAGATGGCCGGCGCGGTCGCGCTTGGCAGCGAGGTAGCCGGCATTCTCCGCCGTGGGGCGGCCGAGCACCCGCTCGTCGCCGGCCACATCGAGCCCCGCCGCCTGCAGGGCCGCGATCTTCTGCGGATTGTTGGTCAGCAGACGCACCCGGCGCGCCCCGAGCTGGCGCAGCATCTCCGCCGCGAAATCGAAGCGCCGCTGGTCCGGCCCGAAGCCCAGCGCCGCGTCGGCGTCGAACGTGTCGTAGCCGCCGGACTGGAGATGATAGGCGCGCATCTTGTTGGCGATGCCGTTGCCGCGTCCCTCCTGGTCCAGATAGAGCAGGATACCGCCTTCGCCCTCGGCCATCAGCCGGGCGGTGTCACGCAGCTGGTCGCCGCAGTCGCATTTGAGCGAGCCGAAGAGATCCCCGGTGAGGCAGGCGGAATGCAGCCGCACCGCCACCGGGCCGGAAAGATCCGGCCGCCCCACCACGATCGCCACCTGATCGCGCAGGCCCTCGCCGCCGCGGAACACCACGAACTCGGTCTCGGGCGCGCCCTCCAGCGGCACCCGCGCGCGGCCGACCACATGGAGCTTCGCCACCTGCGCCCGGCGATAGGCGGCGATGTCTCCGGCCTCCACCTTCAGCAGCCCAGGCGCCGCGTCTGGCGCCACGTCCGCCATCACGGCGGCGGGCAGCACCAGGGCGAGGCCGAGCAGGTCGAGCGCCGCGCTGTCGAGCGGGCTCGCGGGCGTCACCGCCTCCCGCGGCGCCAGAACTGCCTCCGGATCGAGCGCGAGGGCGCCCGCCCGGCTGGCGGCGGGCGGCACGAGGGCGACGCACCCCGCTCGCTCCGAGGGGCGGCCGAGCTTCTCGAGCCGGGGCGCAGGCAGCACCAGGCGCAGCGCGCGCCCCACCCCCGCGAACGCATCCGCGAGGCGGGCATCGAACGCCTCGGCGCCCACCAGCAGCGCCGTCGGCCCGTCCGCCCCATCCGCGAGCAGGCGCACCGGCCGCCCGGCACGCAGCTCGGCGATGGCCCGCGCAACCGCGACCTCACCGCAGCTCTCCACGCCGAATTGATCCGCAGCGAACACGATCCACACCCCGCATGCCGGGCCGCCACGAGACATCCACAGGCGCGGCCACACTCTTGTTCCCACATCAGAAATGGCGATCCGCGCGGCCCGGCACAAGGGCACGCGCCACGGCGGGCGCGCGCGCGGCGGCCGCAGCCGCCTTCCCCTCCGTTGACACGCCGGCAAACCACTCCTACTCCTGTTAAGCCGGCCGGTTTGCAAAACAGAGTGGGCCCGCCTCGAGAAGGCCCACTCAAAGGGGATCAAATCGCATGGCCCTACGCGTGTCGGGAAAGAACATCGACGTCGGGGAAGCCCTCCGGGCTCGGCTCACGGAGCGGGTCTCCGAAGTTCTCGCGAAATATTTCGACGGCGGATGGTCCGGGCACGTCACCGTGTCCCGTGAAGGGTCCGGTTATCGCTCGGAATGCTTGCTGCATCTTGATTCGGGCGTGAACCTCCAGGCCCAGGGCAACGCGCAGGAAGCCAATGCCTGCGCCGACGCCGCCGTGGAGAAGATCGAGAAACGCCTGCGTCGCTACAAGCACCGCAAGCAGCGGCTGAAGGATCGCCTCTCGGCGGCCTCGGTGGCGGACCAGAGCCTGAAGGCACAGAGCTACATCCTCAGCGGCATCCCCGATTCGGGCGCCGACGAGGCTGGAGACGAGGCCCTCGACAGCTGGAGCCCCACCGTGGTGGCCGAGCAGATGACCCGCCTGCGCACCATGTCTGTGGCCGATGCGGTCGTGGAGCTCGACATCACCGGTGCGCCGGTGGTCGTCTTCCGGCATGGAGGCCACGGGCGCGTAAGCGTGGTATACCGTCGGCCGGATGGGCACGTCGGTTGGATCGATCCGTCCGCCGAGGAAGTCCATTGACCCTCGCCCCGGCATGAGATAGGCGTCCGCGCCTTCTCCATTGCCGGGCCGTACGCCGCAGGGAACCGATCCATGCCCCTTGCCGACCTCCTCGTTCCGAACGCGGTCTTCCCGATGTTGCGGGCGAGCAGCAAGAAGCAGGTTCTCCAGGAACTGTCCCAGCAGGCCGCCCTGCTGGTGAACAAGGACCAGCGGGAAATCTTCGAGACGCTCCTGCAGCGGGAGCGTCTCGGCTCCACAGGCGTGGGCAACGGCATTGCCATTCCCCACGGCAAGCTGGCCAACCTCGACAAGCTGGTGGGCCTGTTCGCGCGGCTGGAGAAGCCCATCGATTTCGAATCACTGGACGGCGAGCCGGTGGACCTCGTGTTCCTGCTGCTGGCCCCGGAGGCCGCAGGTGCCGATCACCTGAAGGCGCTGGCGCGCGTGGCCCGCATGCTGCGCGACCCGGACGTGGTGGAAAAGCTCCGCGCTACCCGCGACGCCACCCTCATGTACAACCTCCTCACCGCCACCACCGCCTCCAACGCCGCCTGACGGCAACCCTCAGGGTCTTGCGGCGCCAAGACGTCGCGGTGCCACGACGTCGCGGCGCCGAGCGACGCGCCGCCGAGCGGCCCTATGGAGATTGAAAGCGGCAAAGCCCGCCTCAGCGGCCCGCCGGAACTGCAGGCTGCTGGGTTTCCGCATTCGCGAGGAAAAGGGGGCGAGGAAAAGCGGGCGGCCTCGCATGCCATGCCGGTGCGCCGCATTCGGCGCCCGCCGCCGAAGGCTCCAGGACGACCTCCCCCTGTGCGCGTAAGCGGGAACGGCACGGCCCATCGCCTGAAGCAGCATCCGCGTGCAGATCAGGCATGCCTCGTTCTTCGGAGATGGATCGTCCCGCGGGCGAGACCTCGTCTAAGGCCGCTCGACGCTCCGGCGACCGTCATCCAGAGCAACCACGCGCACCCTCTCCGCCTCAGCCCCATTCCGGCAGCAGCCCACGCGGAAGTCAGTCATATGCCCAGCGGGGCTTAAGCTCCCGCCGGGCGGCGCACCTTGGCGAAGCGCATCAGTGCACGCTCACCGTCACCAGTTCATGCTCCATGGCATTGGCCAGGGCGGCCTCGCGGCTGTCGGTCAGCATGATGGGGGTGCCATCGGCCGCATGGAGGGTGAACAGCGTCATGCCCGGTGCGATCTGCGGCGCCTGCGGGAACAGGGCCTTCACGTCCTCCGAACGGATGCTGCGGACATAGGCGATCTCACCGCCGCCCAAGCCCGCCAGCGCCTCGGGCGTCATCTCGTGTGTCGAATTCTCGGTCATCATCATTTCTACTCCTTACTCCGGCGCGCCACCGCCCACGCCCTCAGGGCCGCGAGACGATATCGATCCGCATGACCTGCCGCTCCGGCTCGGGGCGGACCAGATCCACGGAAAGCAGGCCGTTGCGCAGCTCAGCGCCGAGCACGTTCATGCCTTCCGCGAGGACGAAGGTGCGCTGGAACTGCCGCGCCGCGATGCCCCGATGCAGGAAGACGCGGTTCTGCCCGTCGTCCACCTGCCGGCCGCGGATGGTCAGTTCCCGCTCTTCGAGGGTGATCTCGAGCTCATCGGAGGAAAAGCCCGCCACCGCCAGCGTAATACGCAGGCAGAGCGGCTCCCCCGCCGCCGCCTCAATCCTCTCCACATTGTAGGGAGGATATCCGTCGGCACCCTTGGTCACCCGGTCGAGCACCCGCTCGACCTCGTCGAACCCCAGGAGAAAAGGGCTCGACAACGAAGAAACTCGCGACATGCCTCAAGTCCTCATCAAGCGACTTGGTCAAGCGATCCGGCTTGCCGGGCGCGCGCCTGTCCGGCCGCGCCCGCCGGGACCCTCTGCGGCATCCCGGCCTCAACGGATATGGGAAGGGCCCGGCACCGCCGCAAGATGTCGCGGCGGCGCCGGGCCCCTGTGTCTCGTGGTGACGCGCCGGAGCGCGGCGACGGCTCAGGCAGCGCGCCGGGGGCCCACCACCTGGCGCGGCGCGAAGCTGTCCGGGTCGGCGGCCGCCCAATCGGCCGCATAGTGGGTGCCGTCGGGTGCATCGAGCAGGATGCCGGCGGGCAGGAAGGGATAGATGCGGTCCAGCGCCTTCACCTCGATGGGGCTCACCCGGTGCCAGATGTGGTGGGGCAGCAGCTCGCTCGGATGATGGAGGCCCGCCGCCGCCACCAGCTCCGCCAGCGCGGCCACCGTGTGGCGGTGGAAGCTCTCCACCCGCTCCGCCTTCTCGGCCACCACCAGCCCGCGCTGGAGATGGGGATCGGAGGTGGTAACGCCGGTGGGGCATTGGCCGGTGTGGCAGCGCATGCTCATCACGCAGCCGAGCGAGAACATGAAGGCGCGGGCGGCGTTGCACCAGTCGGCGCCGATGGCCATGTTGGCCGCCATGGAAAAGCCGGAGGTGACCTTGCCGGCGGCGGCAAGCCTCACCTCGGGCCGCAGCCCCGTGCCCACCAGCGCGTTGCGCACGATCATCAGCCCCTCGCGCAGCGGCATGCCCACGTGGTCGGCGAGCTCATGGGGCGCGGCGCCGGTACCGCCCTCCGATCCGTCCACGACGATGAAGTCGGGCCGGATGCCGGTCTTCAGCATGGCCTTGGCCATGGCGAACACCTCGGTGGGGTGGCCAACGCATAGCTTGAGCCCCACCGGCTTGCCGCCGGAAAGCTCGCGCAGGCGGCCCACGAACTCCATCATCTCGACCGGCGTGGAGAAGGCCGAGTGGCGGGCCGGCGAGATGCAGTCCACCCCCACCGGAATGCCGCGCGCCTCGGCGATCTCCGGCGTCACCTTGGCGCCGGGCAGCATGCCGCCGTGGCCGGGCTTGGCGCCCTGGGAGAGCTTGACCTCGATCATCTTCACCTGGTCGTCGGCGGCCCGCTCGCGGAACCGCTCCGGCGAGAAGGTCCCGTCCGGGTTGCGGCAGCCGAAATAGCCGGATGCGATCTCCCACACGATGTCGCCGCCGTGCACGCGGTGGTACTTGGAGAGGCTGCCCTCGCCGGTATCGTGGTAGAAGCCGCCGCGCCGGGCGCCGAGGTTCAGCGCCTCGATGGCGTTGCCGCCGAGCGAGCCGAAGCTCATGGCGGAGATGTTGAGCACCGAGGTCGAATAAGGCCGCGCGCAGGCCGGCCCGCCCACGGTCACCCGGAACGGCTCCTTGCTCACCGCGGTGGGGGCCAGGGAATGGGTCATCCATTCATATTCGGCGGCGTAGGTGTCGAGCTCGGTGCCAAAGGGCTGGCGGTCCTCCTCGTTCTTGGAACGGGCATAGACCAGCGAGCGGTCGTCGCGGTTGTAGGGCTTCTCGGAGAGGTCGTCCTCCATCAGGTACTGGCGCAGGTAGGGCCGGATCGCCTCGAACAGCCAGCGCATGGAGCCGATGACGGGATAGTTGCGCAGCAGCGAATGGTCGGGCTGGGTGACGTCGAACACGCCGAGCAGCACCAGCGGGAACAGCACGCAGAAGCCGATCAGCCACGCCTGGTGCGACACGAAGGAGAGGATGACGCAGATCACCGCGCCGAGGCTGACGGCGATGAAGACGCTGTAGCGCGCGAGCAGCGTCTTCGTGCTCGGCGAGAGAAGGGCGGCGGGGGTGTCTTTGCCCGTCATGTTTGGCGGCCTCCCGTTTGGACACACGCCAAGCTAGAGCATATTCGCGCGCCGGGGGCACCCGCCCGGCGCGAAGAAAGTCCGCGCGGGGGGGTAGCCATGGCGGAGGCGTCCCCGCCCGCTCAGGCGGCGAGCGCGGCCTGCTGGAAGCGGGCCGCCAGGGCACGCAGCACCGGGATCTGGCCCGGCAGCTCGCTCCAATAGCGGCGGTTCAGCTCCAGGTTCACCACGGTACCGGCGTCGAAGCGGCAGCGCTGCGCCACCTTTTTCCAGTCGATGGCGCCCCAGCCCAGCGGCAGGTGCAGGTCCCCCTCCCCGAGCGCCGCCCGCTCGCCCTCGTCGATGGCCCAGCTGGTGGCCGGGCGGCCGAAGCTGTCATGGACATGCAGGTGGCGGGCATAGGGGGCGAGGGCCGCGATCTCGGAGAAGTAATCGACGCCGGCATCCGTGGTGCGCAGGAAGGCGTGGCTGAAATCCAGCGTCGCCCGCACGTGGGGGTGGTCGACAGCCGCGATCTCGGCGGCGAGGCGCGAGGGCAGCGCAGTCTCGCGCATGGGCTCGAAGCGGAAGATGTTCTCCACGCACAGGGTGAGGCCGTGGCGGGCGGCGCGGTCCCCGGCGCGGGCGAGGGCGGCGCGCTGGCGCACATAGGCCGCGTCCACGTCGCTTTCCTCGCGCACGCAGCCGGTGTGCGTCACCAGCGTGCGCGCGCCCAGGGCGCCGGCGATGTCGATGGCCGCCTCCAGGCACGCGAGGTGGCGCGGCTGCCGGCTCGGATGATCCATGAGGTTCACCGCCAGCGGACCGTGCACGGTGTAACCGAAGGGCCGGTTGGCGGTGGCGGCGACGAGGCGCTCCAGGCGCTCGGTCAGCACCCTGCCGTCGATGATGAGGGTCCAGGCGAAGATAGGCAGCTCGACGAAATCGACGCCGAGCCGCTCGGCCTCGTCCAGCTTGGGGCCGAGGTCCTCGAAATCCGGCGATGTGGCGCGGATGGAATAGCCGATGCCCACGATGGCGGGGCGCGGCGCCTGTGCGTCCATGCTTGGTGTCCTTCCCGTAAGCGCGCCGGGCGGGCGGCACGCCCCGGCTCGCAGTCGCGCGCACCGAACAGGAGGAAGACGGCAGCATGATGGGCGGCTGAGGCGCTGTCACCGCATGGAAACGCCGCCGCCGGCGGAATCCTCGCCAGAATGGAATAAGGGCGCTCGCCGGGGGTCGACGAACGCCCTTTGTCCGGATCGATGACGCTGACACCTGACGATCGATCCTATCCTTACATAGCAATATTGGGGCCAAGATAAAACACGCTACATATTGCGCCATAATTGCACATAAGCACAATATATGGACATCTCAAATATATCGCCATTGCAGATTGCATTCAGAACTCGCATTTTGCGATATCCGCCGCATCGTCTTGCACTTTGCAACAGCCCTTCCGCCCCGGGGCGACCCACCCAGCCATGCCGGACCCTGGCGCACCACGCGCCCGGACGGCACCTGACCAAGGCCGCCGAGAACCAGCGCGCCCGGCGGCGAAATCAGCATCATGGGAAAGCGGCAGGCCGGTGCGCCCCCTCCGAGGCCCGTCAACCGGGCTCGCGGGGGATCAGCTCAGGCACGCGGTGGCTGAGCGACGTCGAAGCGACATCCCTCGCTCACCCGGGCTGATGGTGTCAGCCCACGCGGCTGCGGGGGCCACCCTCGGTCGCCAGCCACATGTCGAGGAAGCCGTCGAGCCAGCGGCACACCGCGGCATCATAGCGGCTCCAGCCCTGAAGGTGGGCCTCGCCCGGCTGTGCCCCGCGCTTAGTGAGATTGTGCGCGCCGCGGACGGTCCACAGGCACATCATCTCCCGCGTCACCTCGGGATGGAACTGCAGGCCGTAGGCCGATCCGCCGTAGCGGAACGCCTGGTTGGGAAACACTTCCCCGGTGGCGAGCAGGTCGGCGCCGCGCGGCAGGTCGAAGCCCTCCGAATGCCAGTGGTAGACATGGCTCGGCCAGTTCAGCAGCGCCGCCCCCGTATCGGTGGCCTCGAGCGGGTAGTAGCCGATCTCGCACGCCCCCTCGCAATGGGGCGAGACCGAGGCCCCGAGCGCCTTCGCCATCATCTGCGCGCCGAGGCAGATGCCCAGCAGCGGGGCTTCTGCCGCAAGCGCTTTCTCGATGAAGTCGATCTCGGCACGGATGAAGGGCAGGTCGTCATTGGCGCTCATGGGCCCGCCGAACACCACCGCGCCCGCATAGGAAGCAAGGGTCTGCGGCAGCGGATCGCCCAGGGCCGGGCGGCGCACGTCGAGCCGGTAGCCGCGCCGCTGCAGCCGCTCGCCGATACGCCCGGGCGTGGAATGGGCCTGGTGCACCACGATGAGAATGTCGGTGGCGTCCGCGCTGTCCCGCTCGGGAGTGGCGGACGCGGCGCAAGGCGTGCCTTCAGGCGCCAGGGGCGGCGCCTCCTCCTGAAGCACCGGGCCTGCAAGGGCGGCCTCCGGGCAGGTTTCGCGCGCGGGGGCGCTCCCGCTTCCCGCAGCGTTATCGTGCCGGGCCCGCGCCGCTTCGGTCCCGCCGGCCGGCGCGCTAGTCCTGTCGTTCACCGCCAGTTTCCGCCTCCTCACGGATCTCGCGACGGATCTCCACCCGGTCGCGCGTATCCACATTGAGCAGTTCCGCCGCGCGCCACACGACGTTGTCCTCGAACTCCGTCAAGGTGCCGTCCGCGAAGGCCACCTGGAACATCATCTCCACGATGCGCCGCCGGCCTTCCTCGTCCAGCGCCCGGTTGAGCACGCTGGTGAAAGCATAAAGATCAACGGCTTCGGCATCCTTGGCAATGGCCAATTCCACCAGGGCACCGCTTTCCGCTTCGGAAAGGGAGAAGCGCTGCTCCAGCACGCGCTTCAGCACCACCCGCTCGGAATCGGCCACCACCCCGTCCACGGTGATGACGTGCACCAGCAGTGCGGCGGCGGCGAGGCGGTAGTCGTCGGTACCGAACTGGGCCACCTCGCGGCGGCCGCCGGTGATGTCCGTGATGAAATCGGAGAGGCTGCGGAACATGCGCGGGCATCCTGCGGCTCGAAGGAACATGCGGGGCCGGGCGGCGCAGCCCCGCAGGGAACATGGTCACGGCGCGGCGGAACGCAACGGTCCCGGCAGACCCGGAACCGGCTCTCGCCTGTTGCCATGATGCCCCGGCCCGCGCAAGCTCGGCAACCTCGCCGCCGCGACCGCCGGCGATGTGCCATGATGGCCGCGGGAATCGCCACTGCGCCGCGCGCCACTGGCCCGGCGGCGGAGCAGGAGGGAGCATATTGCGCGATCAGCCGGCCGGCCGCGGCACCATCCTGCTGGTGGAGGACGAGCCGTTCGTGGCGCTCGTCGCCCAGCAGGTCCTGGAGGACCACGGCTTCGCGGTGACCGTTGCCACCCACGGGCGCGCGGCGCTCGCGCAGGTCGCCGGGGGCGGCGCGCCGGCGGACGCCCTGGTGCTCGCCCTCGTGGACATGGGCCTGCCGGACATGGGCGGCGACGAGGTGGTGCGCGCCCTGCGCCGGTTCCGGCCAGACCTGCCGGTGGTGATCGCCACCGGCTACGCCGCGGAGGAAGTGGAGGCCCGGCTTGCCGGCACCGAGCGCGTGACGATCATCCGCAAGCCCTATGACGTGGCCACCCTGCGCGCGGCCCTGCGCCGCTTCGGCATCGAGGTGCCGGAAGACTGAGGCGGGGCCACGGCATCCCGGCCAACGTCAGCGGCGCAGCAGCACCTGGCCCAGGATGAGCCCGAGGCCGGCCGCCACGGCACAGGCGGTCAGCGGCTGTTCGCGGATGGTGGCGCGCAGGGCGCCGCAGCGGCCTTCCGCCCACAGGCCGGCGGTCTCGGCCCCCGCCTCGGCGGCACTGACGGCCTCGTCCGCGGCCAGCCTGGCGCTCTGCCCGGCGACGTCGAGCAGGCGGGAAATCTCGGCCTTGAGGCGCTCCAGATCCTGCCGCACGTCATCGAGCGTAGGCTCGGCGGCGGTTTCGGCGTGGGCGGCCTCGGCCTTCGGGGCGGCAGACTTCTCGACCATGGAAACGGCTCCTGTGGCGTGCGACGCGGACGGAGGATGCGCCGGAACGCCCCGCGCCCGCAAGGCCGCGCCGTGCGCGTCAGGCGGTACGGGCCAGCGGACCCGGCGTGCCACGCGCCCCGTGGAAGAAGAGGGCCTGGGCGATGGTGGCCTTCACCGTTTCGGCGAGGAACGGCTTGGTGATGAGGTAGGTGGGCTCCGGCCGCTCGCCCGTGAGCAGGCGGTCCGGAAAGGCGGTGATGAAGATCACCGGCACGTTGCAGCCGCCGAGGATGTCGCTCACCGCGTCGACCCCCGAGGAGCCGTCGGCGAGCTGGATATCCGCGAGCACGAGGCCGAAGTCCCCGGCCTCGGCCAGCTCCACCGCCTTGGAGCGGGTGGGCGCGACGCCCACCACCTCGTGCCCGAGGTCGCTCACGAGGCTGCGCAGGTCCAGGGCGATCACCCACTCGTCCTCGATGATGAGCACGCGGGTGGCGGTCTGCCGGTCGATGTCGCGCTGGGCGGCGATCACCTGTGCCTCCACCTCCTCGATGGGCACGCCGAGGATGCTCGCCGCCTCGGTGTAGGAGAAGCCCTCCATGGCGGTGAGCAGGAAGGCGACGCGGGAGGAGACGTCCATGGCCTGCAGGCGCTGGTCGGCGCGCAGGTCCGGAAGACCGGGCGCCGCCTTGCGGTTCCACACCCGGTGGAAGGCGCGATGGAGCGCCACACGGGGCGAAACCCCGCTGTCGAGCGGCACCTTGCCGTCGATGAGCGCCGACAGCGTGTCCTGCACCGCGGCGTCCCCCGCCGCCTGAGAGCCCAGCAGCGCCCGCGCGTAGCGCCTGAGCGAGGGGATCTGCTTCACGATCGATGAAGGCGACATGCGCGGCTCCGTGATGGACATCCCGCGCCGGCGGCGCAGCGCTCCTGGGCAGTGTTGCGCCGGGAAACCGGCAACAAAAGGGACAGCGGTCCAACGCGCCCTCCGCCGGAAAGTTCCCATGCGCCCGGAACCGGCAGGCAACGCATTGCATTGTAAAGCGGATGAGGGTTCGCTTCAGCTGCGTCGTCACGCGGACGACGGCCGGTCACATCGGAGCTTTGGATGGAGTGGGTGAAGGCCCAGGCCGAGCACGCGCACCACAGGGAGCGCAACGCCATCTTCGCCGCCGCCGCCGGCGAACCGCGCAGCCTCCTGGACAGCGTCCGGCGCCGGCTGATCCTCATGGTGCTGTTCGCCCTCGCGCCCATCGCCGGGCTCAACTTCGTGCAGGGCGCCCTGCAGCTGCGGACCGCCCAGCAGGAGGCGCAGGGGCGCCTGCTGCAGCACGTGCAGGCCGATGCCTCGACGCTGGAAAAAGTGTTCGCCTCTGCGGAGAACGTGCTGCGCGCGCTGCAGAATGTCGCCGACGTGCGGGACGCCGCCACCTCCTGCCCGGCGATCCTGCACGGCGCAGTGCTGAGCCTGCCCTTCGCCAGCAACATCGGGGTGATGAACCGCGACGGGCGGGTACTGTGCTCGGCCCTGCCGCTGGAGGCGCGGGACGTCTCGGGCGAGCCCTGGTGGCGGCAGGCGGCGCGGGATTCGCGCTTCCTGCTGTCGGGCCGGGTGTTCAGCCGCGCCGCCGCCGCCGAGGTGCTGGTGGGCGTGCTGCCGCTGCGCGAGCGCGACGGCACCTTCATCGGCGCCGTCACCCTCTCCATGGACGTCTCATGGCTCGAAGGGCTGCTGCGGCGCGAGACCCCCGCCGGCCAGGGCGTGGTGGCCCTGTTCTCGGCCCAGGGGGTGGAGTTGCTCTCCAATGCCCGGATCGTCTCCGGCGCGCTGTTCGCGGATCAGCCCATGGCCGGGCCCGGCAGCATCCTGCGCGAGGCGCGCGACCCCGACGGCCGAAGCTTCACCTTCGCCACCGCGCCGCTGGGCCGCGAGGGGCTGGTGGCCGCCTTCGCCATGCCCACCGAGCGCCTGTTCCCCTGGACCGTGCTGACGGTCGCGGCGAGCTTCGCCCTGCCGACGCTGATCGTCGCGGCGAGCCTGGTGGGGCTATGGCTGGCGGTGGATCGCATCGTGCTGCAATGGCTGCTCTACCTGCGCCGGGTCACGGCCGTGTACGCGCGCGGCCACTACGCCTTCCGGCCCACCCGGTTCGACGACGCCCCGAGCGAGTTCCGCGCCCTCGGCCACGCGGTGGAGGAGATGGCGCTGGCGGTGCGCGAGCGCGACGGGCGGCTGCGGCTCGCCCTCGCCGAGAAGACCGGCCTGGTGCGCGAGATCCATCACCGCATCAAGAACAGCCTGCAGATCGTGGTGAGCCTCATCAGCCTCTATGGCTCGGGGCTGCGCGGGGAGGATCGGCGGCGGTTCGAGCAGTTGCGCACCCGCGTCAACACGCTCGCCCTCGTGCACCGCCTCCTCCACGAGGCGGCCGATGGCTCCAAGGTGCGCCTGCGCGAGCTGCTGCGCGAGCTCGGCGGGCTCCTGGAGGGCGCCTGCGAGCGTCCGGCCCGAATCACCGTGGAGGCCCAGGATGCGCCCCTGCCCACGGACATGGCGGTGCCGCTGGCACTGATGGTGGCGGAGATCGTGCTCGGCCTCACCGCCGCCAGGGAGGAGCCGCCCTTGAAGCCCGCCCTCCTCACCCTGCGCGCGCGCGCCGCGGGTGGGCGCCTCGCCATTGAGGTCGAGGCGGCTCTGCCGGACGGGGCCGCACGCGCGGCCGGCGACCTCGCTCATGGCTTCGCCGCCCAGCTGGGCGGGAGCCTGGCCCACGGCGCCGGCACCGACCGTGCCCTCGTTTCAGGCGATTTTCCCTGCCCTTCCTCCACGCCCTGAGCGTTCCCACGCGGAACACGGGAACCTGCGGCCTTCTGCAACGTTCATGGTTCGGGAGCCGGATGCCCGCGCCGTGGCCGCCGGCTGGCGGGGCTCAGAACGTCAGCAAGGGACCAGGAGCAGCAGTCATGGAAAAGGTTCAATCGAAGGCCCCTTCCCACCGCGGCTTCGCGGCCATGGACGCGGAGAAGCAGCGTGCCATCGCCCGCAAGGGCGGCGAGAGCGTGCCGGCGGAAAAGCGCAGCTTCTTCCAGAACCGGGCGCTGGCCGCCGCCGCCGGCCGCAAGGGCGGCCAGAGCGTCTCCGACGATCAACGCAGCTTCTCGCGCGACCGCACCCTCGCCTCCCAGGCCGGGCAGAAGGGCGGGCAGAAGCACGGCGGGCAGGGCTCCGGCGGCCGCGGCGCCTGAGCTTGCGGCCGGGAGGCGTAGGCGTGCATCACCGAAAGGTGATCTCCCGACGGAACGGGGCACATGCCTTCCGCCGCGCGACGCTGTGTCCTAAGATGCCTCAGATGCGCAGCGCAGACCGGGAAAACCGGCGCGAGGACGGGGGGCGGCGACGCCTCCCTCCCCTCCGTGACGAGGCACGGCGCAAGCGGATCGCGCCACGGCGCCGCAGCGAGCGGGCCGCAGGCGCACCCGGTGTTTTCGCACGCGAGGGTTCGCCATGGACGTGACGCCACGCCCGCACGCGACCGGCCCCGACAGCGACCCGCCCCTGCGCATGCAGGTGCTGGAGTTCCTGCCGGCGCTGCGCGCCTTCGCGCGCTCCCTGACCCGCAACCGCACCGAAGCCGACGACCTGGTGCAGGAGACCCTGCTGAAGGCGCTCGCCAACATCGACCGCTTCGACCCCGGCACGAACCTGAGGGCGTGGCTGTTCACCATCCTGCGCAACACCTACTACACCGACATGCGCAAGCGCCGGCGCGAGAATGAGGGCCTCTCCGCCCTGGCGCAGCAGGACGGCAACGTGGGCCCCAGCCAGGAATGGTCCATGACTCTCCAGTCGCTCCAGGAGGCACTCGGCCACCTGCCCGACGACCAGCGCGAGGCGCTGGTGCTGGTGGGCGCCGCCGGCCTCTCCTACGAGGAGGCGGCGGAGGTGTGCGGCTGTGCCCTGGGCACCATCAAGAGCCGCGTGAACCGCGCCCGCGCCAAGCTGCTGGTGCTGATGGGCGCCGATGCCACCGCCGACGTGGTGGAGGGCGACGCGGTGGCGCTCTCCGCAGCCCATGGCGCCCGCTCCGGCGGGGGCTGAGCCCCACCGGGCTCGAGTCAGTCCGGGGACCAGCCGGGCGGGGCGAGCTCGAACCCGGCGAAATCGAAGGCGGGAGCCACCGTGCAGCCCACCAGCGTCCAGGCACCCCGGCTTTCCGCCGCCTGCCATGCGAAGGCGGGCACCACCCCCTGGGGCCGCTCGCCCCGGCCGAGCCCCGGCCCCAGCACCAGCTCCTCGCGCGCGCCGCCATGGGCGAGCGAGAGAGTGAGCGGGGCGCCGGCGTGCCAATGCCAGATCTCCACCGCGTCCACCCGGTGCCAGTGGGAGCGCTCCCCGGCGGCGAGCAGGAAATAGATGGCGGTGGAGGCGCCGCGCCCGCCATCCGGCGCCACGTCGCGGAAGGTCTCGCGGAAATGGCCGCCCTCCGGGTGGGGCTGAAGGCCGAGCAGGGCGATGACTTCGGCTGCATCGAGGCGGGGGTCGATTGGATCGGAAAGCACCACGGCTCAGCCCCTGAAATCGTTCTTGCGGGCGCGCAGCTCGGTGAACACGGCGGCGGGGTCCGCCCCCGCGAGGCCGAGCCGCGCGGCAAGCGCCGTGTCGTCCGCCCGCAGGAAGGGATTGGCCGCGATCTCCTCGGCGAGGCGTGAGGGCACGGTGGGCCGCCCGGCCGCGCGCTCTGCCTCCACCCGCGCCGCGAACGCCCTGAGGTCAGCATTGTCCGGGTCCACCGAAAGGGCGAAGCGGGCGTTGGAGAGGGTATATTCGTGCCCGCAATAGACCGAAAGCTCGTCCGGCAGGGCGCGCAGGCGCAGCAGGGAGCGCCACAGTACCGGCGGCTCGCACTCGAAGGCGCGGCCGCAGCCCAGGGAGAACAGCGTGTCGCCGGAGAACAGGAGCCGCTCCCCCTCGAACAGGTAGGCCACGTGGCCCGCCGTGTGACCGGGCACCTCCAGCACCCGCCCCACGAGGCCGCCGACGGCGACCGGGTCGCCGTCCTCCACCACCGCGTCGATGCCGGGAATGAGACCGGCTTCCTTGCGCGGGCCCACCACGGCGGCGCCGTAGCGGGCCTTGAGGGCGGGGATGCCCTGCACGTGGTCGGCGTGGTGGTGGGTCACCAGCACCTGGTTGATCGGCCATCCCGCGGCATCGGCCGCGGCGATGATGGCGTCGCCGTCCGGCGCGTCCACCACGGCGGTCGCCTCCGTGGACGGATCGTGCAGCAGCACGGCGTAATTGTCGGAAAGGCAGGGAACGAGACGGATCTCGGCCGGCACGCGGGGCTCCTCCGGGGCAATAGAGCGTTTTCCAGCGAAGTGGACATCGGTTCGCGGAAAGAAAACGCGTCAACTCGAAGATCTGGAGCATTCCCCCGGCCTCATGAACCAGGGGAATGCTCGGGTCGGGCGATGATAGCAGAGGCTTCGCCGTCCCGCCTCCCCCCGCGCTTTCGCGCCGAGCCGCCAGATCGCAGGCGACCTGCGGGCACCTATGGTTTATTGATGCCGTCCGGGGCGCGGGCCGAGGGTGGCCGGCGCCCGTTCCGGATTCGGCAGGATGTGGGATCTCGGCAGCCAGGGGATCGCGGGCGGCGGCATGAATGTCGATGTCGTCGACCTGCGCAATTTTTATGCGCAGCCGCTCGGCGTCATGACGCGGCGGCTGCTGGTGCGCGCCATCCGCGCCCGCTTCGATGACGTGACCGGCCTCGCAGTGATGGGGCTCGGCTATGCCATTCCCTATCTCGGCGTGTTCCGCGAGGAGGCGGAACGCTGCATCGCCCTGATGCCGGCCGCCCAGGGCGTGGTGCGCTGGCCCTCCAGCGGCCCGGCGCTCGCCGCCCTCGCCGACGAGGCCATGCTGCCCCTGCCCACCGCCAGCATGGACCGCGTGGTGGCCGTGCACGCCCTGGAGATGACGGCCAGCCCGGCCGAGATGCTGCGCGAGGTGTGGCGCGTGCTCGCCCCCGGCGGACGGCTGCTGGCGGTGGTGCCCAACCGGCGCGGCGTGTGGGCGCGGCTCGACACCACCCCCTTCGGCAACGGCCGTCCGTTCTCGCGCGGGCAGGTGGTGGGGCTGCTCCGGGAGGCGCTGTTCACCCCCGTGGGCTGGGGCGAGGCACTTTACGCGCCGCCGAGCCACTGGTTCCTGCGTACCGCCGTAGCATTCGAGCGCATCGGCGGGCGGCTGTCGCTGCCCTTCTCCGGCGTGCTGGTGGTGGAGGCGACCAAGCAGCTCCACCGCCCGGTGATGGTGCGCCGCCCCCGCCTCGCGCCCGTGCTGGAACCGGCGATGGAGCCGGCGCTGGGCCTGCGCTCCCACCGGCTTGGAGCGTTTTCAAGCGAAGCGGGCACCGGTTCGCGTGAAGCAAACGGGTCCGCTCAAACGCAGGGCATTTCCCCGATTCCGTGAAGCACGGAAAGGCTCTAGCGCGCCTGTTCCCCCCGCGAGAGCAGGAACACCGCCTGCTCGCCCATCAGGTTCCACACCCACCACGGCATGTTGAAGCGCACCCGGTGGCCGGCGGAATCGAGCGCCACCGCCTTTTCCATCCGCGCATCCAGCGCCCCGGCCAGGGCCACGAAGTCGCGGATGGTGCAGAAGTGGATGTTGGGCGTCTCGTACCAGGCGAAGGGCATGTTGTCCGTCACCGGCATGCGGCCGTTCACCAGCAGGTCGAGCCGCGAGCGCCAGTGGCCGAAATTCGGGAAGGAGACGATGGCGCGCCGGCCGATGCGCAGCATCTGCTCCAGCACCCAGCGCGGGCGGCGGGTGGCCTGGAGCGTCTGGGAGAGGATGACGTAGTCGAAGGCGTCGTCCGGATAGTGGGCAAGGTCCACGTCGGCGTCGCCCTGGATGACGGCAAGGCCGCGCGCCACCGCCCCGTTCACCCCCTCGCGGGAGAGCTCGATGCCGCGGGCGTCGCACCCGCGCGTGGTGGCCAGCAGATCCAGCAGGGCGCCGTCGCCCGCGCCCACGTCCAGCACGCGGGAGCCGGGCTTCACCATCTGCGCCACCACCAGGAGGTCGACGCGCCCGCCCTCCAGGCGCAACGCTCCTTCGTCCGGCTCGGACTCGCGCAGCGCCATGCTCACCTCCCCCGCGCGGCCGGCAGGCCGAAGGCCCGCGCCGCGCTGTCGAGGAAGCCATGGGCGATGGCGTTGAGCTCGGGCTCGTCGAGCAGGAAGGCGTCGTGGCCCTTGTCGCTCTCGATCTCCGCGAACGAGACGCTGGCGCCGGAGGCGTTCAGGGCGTGGACGATGGTGCGGGAATCCTCCGTCGGGAACAGCCAGTCGGAGGTGAAGGAGACGAGGCAGAAGCGCGTCTTCGAGCCCTTGAAGGCATGCGCGAGCACGCCATCGTAATCGGCGGCGAGATCGAAATAGTCCATGGCCCGCGTGACATAGAGATAGGAATTGGCGTCGAAGCGCTGCACGAAGGCCTCGCCCTGGTGCCGCAGGTAGCTTTCCACCTGGAAATCGGCGTCGAAGCCGAAGGTGGGCATGGCGCGGTCCTGCAGGCGGCGGCCGAACTTGCGGTGCAGCGCCTGGTCCGACATGTAGGTGATGTGCGCCGCCATGCGCGCCACCGCGAGCCCGCGCTGGGGGGTCACGCCTTCCGCCAGATAGCGCCCGCCGCGCCAGTCGGGATCGGCCATCACCGCCTGCCGTCCCACCTCGTGGAAGGCGATGTTCTGCGCCGAATGGCGGGCGGCGGTGGCGATGGGCAGCGCCGAGAACACCCGCTCGGGATAGCTCGCCGCCCATTGCAGCACCTGCATGCCGCCCATGGAGCCCCCGGCCACGCACAGCAGCTTCTCGATGCCGAGATGGTCGAGCAGCATGGCCTGGGCGTTCACCATGTCGCGGATGGTGACGAGCGGCATGTCGAGCCCGTAGGGCGCGCCGGTGGCGGGATTGGTGGAGGAGGGCCCGGTGGTGCCCATGCAGCCGCCGAGCACGTTGGCGCAGATGACGTAGAAGCGGTCGGTGTCGATGGGCCGGCCCGGCCCCACCATGGTCTCCCACCAGCCCGGCTTGCCGGTGACGGGATTGAGGCTCGCCGCATGCTGGTCGCCGGTGAGGGCATGGCACACCAGCACCGCATTGGTGCGCGCCGCATTGGGCTCGCCGTAGGTCTGGTAGGCGATCTGGAGGCCGGGCAGCAGCACGCCGGCGTCGAGCCGCAAAGGCTGCGCCGGGCCGAAGCGCGCGACCGGCGAGTGCGGCTCGTCCGCCTCCTGCCGGGCACGGGCCTCGACGGCGTCTCCGGCCTCGGAATCGGCCTTCGGGGCGGTGCCATCCGGTGGGACGAACGATGTCATGACCGGAACCAAGCGGTGCCCGCGCCCCGCTGTCAAGCACCGCTGCCGCACGCAAACGGGGAAAGCGCCGCCACCTTCGTAAAAATGTAAGCCGGCGCGGAGATAAGAGCGTCGCCGGCCGTGCTCGCGGCGCGGTCGCCGGCACGATTCCCACCTCCTCAGGTAGCGCGCGAGGCTCGGCTCGGCGCATGATGGGCGGGGCTGCGTGCGGTTGGGGGAGAGCATGAAGGACCCGTTCGCGAAGACCATCGGCTACCGGCTGAACCACACGGCCCGCCTGCAGCGCGCCCTCTCGGCGCGGCTGCTCAGCGATCTCGGCCTGTTTCCCGGCCAGGAGGCGGTGCTGAAGCTGCTGTCCGAGCAGGACGGCCGCACCATGGGCGACCTCGCCGCCGCCCTGCGCGTGCGCCCGCCCACCGCCTCCAAGACCATCGCCCGGCTCACCAGCCAGGGCCTGGTGGAGCGCCGCACCACCGACGGCGACGGCCGCCTGGTGCGGGTGTTCCTCACTGAAACCGGGCGCGAGCGCAGCACCGCCATCGACGGCGTGTGGGAGGCCCTGGAGAACGAGATCGTCGCCGGGCTGGACGGCAAGGAGCGCAAGCGCCTGCGCAAATTGCTGCGCAAGGTGGAAAAGAACCTCGCCGAGCGGCTCGGCACCGACGGCGGCGCCGACGACGAGGCCGACGCGGCGGACGACGACGAGGACATCTGATCCCGCCGGCTCCGGTCCCTGGCCGGCGCCAAGCGGGGTCCGCTCAATCATCACGCCGGCTGGCCGAGGGCCCATGGGGCAGCCCACGGGCCCTCGGCGTCATCCCCAGGCGGGCGCGGCGCCGGACGGGGCAGGCCTGCGTCTTCCGGCGGCATCCTCGCTTTGGTCAAAATGCGCCGTATCCTGCGGCTACCTCTCCCGGAAACCGTAGGGAATCATGGCCGCCCCCCGCCTGCTCGTCGTCGAAGGAAACACCGCCGAAGCCCGCGCCCGACAGATCCATTTCGGAGGACAGGCGGCAAGCGAGGGCTATGCGCAGCTCCTGCGCGAGCTGGCGCCCGGCGCCGTGGCGGACATCTGCTACCCGGCCGATCCCGGCGCCAACCTGCCCGACGGTGGCGGGCTCGAGGGCTATGACGGCATCGCCATCACCGGCTCCTCGCTCAACATCTACAACGGCGGGCCGGCGGTGGAGCAGCAGATCAGCCTCATCCGCGCGGCCTTCGCCACCGGGGTGCCGCTGTTCGGGAGCTGCTGGGGGCTTCAATTGCTCACCGTGGCGGCCGGCGGCAGCGTGCGGCTCAACCCGCGCGGGCGGGAGGTCGGCTTCGGCCGCCGCATCCGCCAGACCGCCGAGGGCCTTGGCCACGACCTGTTCGCGGAGAAGCCGCCCGTCTTCGAGGCCATGACCGTGCATCTCGACGAGGTGGAAGCCCTGCCCGAGGGCGCGCGGCTGCTCGCCACCAACGACCACTCCCAGGTGCAGGCGGCGGAGATCCCCGCCGGGCGCTCCATGTGCTGGGCGGTGCAGTACCACCCCGAATATCCCTTCCGCGAGATGGCCGCCATCTTCCGCCGCCTGCGCCCCTCGCTGGTGGCCGAGGGCTTCTTCCAGGACGAGGACGAGGAGGCCGCCTTCATCGCCGACCTCGAGCATTTCGAGCGCGAGCCGGGCAACAGGTCGCTCGCCTGGCGCTGCGGCATCGACGGGGCGGTGATCTCCAAGGCGGTGCGCACCATCGAGATCCGCAACTGGGTGGAACGGCTGGTGCTGCCCATCCGCGCCGCCCGCGGGCGGGGCTGAGGGCAGCGGGCTCAGCCATCGGCCGGCGCCGAGTAGCCGGTGCCAAGCGGGGTCCGCTCAGCCCTCCTCCGCCTCGAACGCCTCCATGTACGCGGCGACCCGCCGGTCCACCCGCACGTCTGATCCGCGGATGGCCCGCACCAGGGAGAGCCCCTCCAGGGAGCGCGCGCGGGAGAGCGCCACATAGGCCTGCCCCGGCGCGAACGCGCCCTCGCCGAAATCGATGCGCACGTCGTCCAGGGTCAGGCCCTGGGCCTTGTGCATGGTCAGCGCCCAGGCGGGGGCGAGGGGGAGCTGGGTGTAGGTGCCCACCACCTGCGCCTCGATGCGCCCGGCCGGCTCGTCCCACCCGTAGCGGACCCGCTCCCAGGTGAAGGCCTCGATCTCCACCGTCGGCCCGGCGTCGAGCTTCACCAGGGCGCTGAAGGGGCCGAGGCCCACCACCGTGCCCACCGAGCCGTTCACCCAGCGCCGGGCGGGATCGTTGCGCAGGGCCATCACGCGGGCGCCGCGCTTCAGCACCAGCTTCTCCGCCACCGGCAGGCGGTCGCCCTCCAGGCCGAACTCGCCCTTGAGCACGCCGGAGAATGCGCGTCCCTCGTCCGGCAGGGCCGCGAGGCCGCGGGCGTTGTAGGCGTCGGCTCGGGCGTTGGTGGGGGTGAGCAGCACCGGCAGGGCGCCCTCGCGGTGGGGCCGCACGCAGGCCGCGTTCAGCGCCTCCGCCGCATCGCGCGCGCCGCGCCCGCGCCGCAGGGCGTCGAGCATGGACACGAAGGCGCGGTCGGTCTGCCGGTGCACATGGGTGAAGGGCACGCCGGCCGTGGGCCGCTCCGCCAGCGCCTTGGCGTGGAAGGCGAAGGGGCCTTCGTAACCCATGCGCTCCAGCATCTCCTGCTCGGCCATGGGCACCACCGGGGGAAGCTGGAGGAAGTCGCCCACCAGCACCATCTGCACGCCGCCGAAGGGCTCGGACGTGTCGCGGGCGATGCGCAGCGAGATGTCCACGGCGTCCAGCAGGTCGGCGCGCACCATGGAGATCTCGTCGATCACCACCCGGTCCAGCTTCTTCAAAAGCCGCCGCACCTGCACCCGCGGCTTCACCTCGTCCGGATTGAGCAGGCGGGGTGGAATGCCGAAGAAGGAGTGGATGGTCTGCCCACCCACCTGCAGCGCCGCCACCCCGGTGGGCGCCAGGAACACCTGCCGCCCGGTGGGATTGCGCCGCAGCTCGTGGAGGAAGGTGGTCTTGCCCGTGCCCGCCCCGCCCAGCACCATCAGCGTGGGCGTCCGCGCGGTGATGGCGGCGAGCGCGCGGGCCGCCTGCCCGCCGGGATCGGCCGGAAGGCCACCGGCGGAACCGCCCGGCATGCCGGGAACCGGCGGCGCGCCCGCCTGCGGGCCGCTCACGAGAGCAGGCCGGCCTCGCGGGCGAGGTCGAGGAGGTTGCGCTGCGGCCGGGCGCCGAGCTGGGTGATGATCTCCCCCGCCGCCAGCGCGCCGATGCGCAGGCTGGTGGCCGGGTCGAGGCCGCGGGTGTAGCCGGAGAGGAAGCCGGCGGCGAAGAGGTCACCGGCGCCTGTGGTGTCCACCACCCGCTCCACCGGCGTGGCCGGCACGCTCACCACCGCCCCGGCGGTAACGAAGGAGGCGCCCTTCTCCGAGCGCGTCACCACCGCCTCGGCGGCATCCTTGCGCAGGGCCACCAAAGCGGTGTCGAAGTCGGCGGTCTCGTAGAGAGACTTCAGCTCCGCCTCGTTGCAGAAGACGAGATCGACCGTGCCGGAGCGGACCAGCCCCAGGAACTCGGCGCGGTAGCGGTCCACGCAGAAGGAGTCCGAGAGGGTGAGCGCCACCTTGCGGCCGGCGCCATGGGCGATGCCGGCGGCGGCCAGGAACGCCTCCTTGGCGGCCGGCGGATCCCACAGGTAGCCTTCGAGATAGGTGACGGCGGCGCCTTCCACCACGCTCCTGTCGATGTCGGCGGCGGTGAGGTCCTGCGCGGCGCCGAGGAAGGTGTTCATGGTGCGCTCGCCATCCGGCGTCACCATGATGAGGCAGCGGGCGGTGGCGGCGCCGTTCCGCGCGGAGGCGGTGGCATAGGCGACGCCGGCAGCGCGGATATCATGGCCGAACACGGTGCCGAGCGGATCGTCCTTCACCTTGCCGATGAAGCCGGCGCGCGCGCCGAGGGCGGCGACGCCCACCGCCGTGTTGGCGGCCGAGCCGCCGGAGATCTCCGTGCCCGGCCCCATGGCGCCGTAGAGCGCCTCGGCGCGGGGCTCGTCGATAAGGGCCATGCCGCCCTTGTTCATGTCGTGGGCGGCGAGGAAGTCGTCCTCCGCGCGCGCGAGCACGTCGACGATAGCGTTGCCGATGGTGAGGACGTCGAGGGAAGCGGACACGGGCGGCGATCTCCGAGAAAGCGACGCGGAGCGGTAGCACCGCCGGAGGGTGATGCGCAACGGCGCGTTAACCCTGCGCCGACCCCAGGGGCCAGGCGGAAGCGGAGCGGCTACCCCCGGCTCCGCCCAACGCTATAAGAGGTGCGGGCGGCATCGTCGGCGCGCAACCCGAGCGAACACGGGCCAGGGAACTGCATCCGCCATCTTCCGAAACGGGAAGCGCCGTCCGAACGGAAAGGGACACCCCATGCGCAAGATCATGAACGCGGCCGCGGCGCTGCTCGCCGGCACCGCCCTTCTGAGCCAGGGCCTTACCGCCTCCGCCTGCACCTCCCTGCTGCTGACCGCCGCCGACGGCGGCCACGTCTACGGCCGCACCATGGAATTCGGCCTGCCCCTCAAGTCCCAGGCCATGGTGATGCCGCGCAACCTCGCGATCACCGGCACCGGCCCCTCTGGCGAGGCGGGCACCGGCCTCAAGTGGAGCACGAAGCACGGCGTGGTCGGCCTCAACGCCTTGGGCCTCAATATCTTCATCGACGGCATGAACGAGAAGGGCCTCGCCGGCGGCGGGCTCTACCTTCCCGCTCTCGCGCAGTTCCAGGCCGTTTCGCCGGCCGAGGCGAAGAACTCCATCGCCTCCTACGAGCTGCTGACCTACGTGCTCACGTCCTTCGCCACGGTGGCGGAGGTGAAGGAGGGACTGCCGAAGATCAAGGTGAACACCGCGCCGCAGGCGACCTTCGGGGCGCCCGTGCCGCTGCACCTCACGCTGCATGACGCAACCGGCGCCAGCCTGGTGGTGGAATACATCGGCGGCGAGCTGCGCATGCACGATAACCCCACCACCGTGCTCACCAACGCGCCCGCCTTCGACTGGCACCTCGCCAATCTCGGCCAGTACGTGAACCTCTCGGCGGTGGAGCCCTCGCCCATGAAGGCGGGGAACCTCACCCTCGCCGCCCCCTCCACCGGCGCCGGCCTGCACGGCCTGCCGGGCGACATGCTCTCCCCCTCGCGCTTCGTGCGCGCCTTCTTCTTCTCCCGCAACGCGCCACAGCCGGCCACCGCGGCCGAGGGCGTCACCACCGTGCGCCACATCATGAGCTCGTTCGACATCCCGCCCGGCGCGGTGGTGACGCAGGCGGGCTCCGCCGCCGGCGGCGGCGTCGCGGGCTACGAGACCACCGAATGGACGGTGGTCGCGGACCTGAAGAACCTGCGCTACTTCTTCGCCACCTACGACAACCAGCAGCTGCGCGAGCTCGACATCGCGAAGGTGAAGCTCGACGGCTCCGCCCCCGCCGTCTTCCCCATCGACCAGAAGCCGACCGCCATACCGCTCGGCCGGTGAGGCACCCCCACCCGCGTCAGGCGCGGTCACGAGATGTGATCGCGCAACGGGCGCGGGGATGCTAAGGCATCAGGATTACGGGCCGGGCCCCGCGGGCCCGGCTCCACTCATGCGTGAGGACACATGTCGCGCAAGTATTTCGGGACCGACGGGGTGCGCGGGCGCGCCAACGCGACGCTCACCGCCGATATCGCGCTCCGGGTCGGCATGGCCGCCGGCCTCGCCTTCCAGCGCGGAGAGCACCGCCACCGGGTGGTGATCGGCAAGGACACCCGCCTCTCCGGCTACATGATCGAGAACGCGCTGGTGGCCGGCTTCACCTCGGTGGGCATGGAGGTGCTGCTGCTCGGCCCCATGCCCACCCCGGCGGTGGGCCTGCTCACCCGCTCCATGCGCGCCGACCTCGGAGTGATGATCTCCGCCTCCCACAACCCGTTCGACGACAACGGCATCAAGCTGTTCGGCCCCGACGGATACAAGCTTTCCGACGAGGTGGAGCGGGAGATCGAGAACCTGATCGACCAGGATCTCTCCCGCCGCCTCGCCAAGCCCGCCGAGATCGGCCGCGCCCGGCGCCTGGAGGGCGTGCACGCCCGCTACATCGAATATGCCAAGGGCACCCTGCCCCGCGACCAGAAGTTCGAGGGCATGCGCGTGGTGGTGGACTGCGCCAACGGCGCCGCCTACCGCGTCGCGCCCGAGGCCCTGTGGGAGCTGGGCGCGGAAGTGGTGGCCATCGGCGTCGAGCCGGACGGCATGAACATCAACCGTGACGTGGGCTCCACCTCCCCCGAGGCGCTCAGCGCCAAGGTGCGCGAGGTGCGCGCCGACATCGGCATCGCCCTCGACGGCGACGCCGACCGGGTGATCCTGGTGGACGAGAAGGGCCATCTCGTGGACGGCGACCAGCTCATGGCCGTGGTGGCCGAGAGCTTCAAGGCGGACGGCCGCCTCGCCGGCAACGGCGTCGTCGCCACCGTCATGTCGAACCTGGGGCTGGAGCGCCACCTCGCGGCCCAGGGTATCGGCCTCGCCCGCACTGCGGTGGGTGACCGCTACGTGCTGGAGCGCATGCGGGCGGAGGGCTACAACGTGGGCGGCGAGCAGTCCGGCCACCTCATCCTCACCGATTTCTCCACCACCGGCGACGGCCTGGTGGCGGCGCTCCAGGTGCTCGCCGTGGTGGCGCGCCAAGGGCGGCCGGTGTCCGAGGTGTGCCACCGCTTCGACCCCCTGCCCCAGGTGCTGAAGAACGTGCGCTACGGCGCGGGCGCGCCCCTGGAGGACGCGGGCGTGCAGAGCACCATCGCCGACGCCGAACGGCGGCTCGCCAACCGCGGCCGCCTGCTCATCCGCCGCTCGGGCACCGAGCCGGTGATCCGCGTGATGGGCGAGGGCGACGACCGCGACCTGGTGGAGGAAGTGGTGGACGAGGTGATCGGCGCGCTGAAGCGCGTCGCCGCCTGACGCCGGAGGCCGGCGCGGTTCCGCGCGTACACCGAGGCAGGTGCCGCGCGCCCGCCCTGCGCTTGGTCCCGGAAGGCGGCACCGAACCGCGCCCCACGCCCCCGGCGAATCTCGGCCCGCGAGGCTCCGCCGGAGGGCTTTAACCTCTCATCAGGGTTAATCCGCCCTTAAGTCATGCCGTGGCAGGCTCTCTCCATCGAGGCAGCGATGCGATGGGTGCGTGATGTGGCGTTCGGTTCCCGCTCTGGCGGCGGCTCTCCTCCTTGTTCCGGCTGCCGCCGCGCACGCCGGTGACGACCTGCCGCTGCTCGGCCGGGCGGGAGACTTTTCCCTCGCCCCGCCCGAGGTGGGGGAGGAGGACGCGGCCGGCTGGTACGCCCGCGCCGATGCCGGCTACGTGGGAGCCCACGTGAGCGGCGGGTTCGACAACCTGTTCGTCTCGTCCCTGCCCGGAAGTTCCTCCAGGGCCTCGTCCGGCTGGTCCATAGGCGGCGGCCTCGGATATCGCTTCACGCCCTGGCTGCGGGCGGAGGTGGGCATCGACCATCTCGACCTCGGCGGGGTGGACACGGTGCTCGGCCATTTCGAGGCCGATTCCACAGTGGCGCTCGCCAGCGTCTACTGGGACATCGTCACCTTCGCCGGCGTCACGCCCTATGTGGGCGGTGGCGCGGGCTTCGCCATCGACCGCATCACGCCGCCCGCCACCCTCCCCTCCCCCGGCACCGACTGGCGCTTCGCCTGGACCCTGGGGGCGGGCCTCTCCTATGCGCTCTCCAGCGCCTGGACCATCGACCTCGGATACCGCTATGTGAGCCTCGGCGCGCCGGATCTTCCCGGCGTGCCCGGCGTGGGCATCGATGCCCTCGGCGCCCACCAGGTGCGCATCGGCGTGCGCTACAGCCTGGGGGAATGAGCGCGTTTCCGGAGTGCGAGGGATGGCTGAAAGCAAGCCCCTGGTGGCCGTGGTCGGCGACCTGAAGGACGAGACCGACCTGCCCTATTTCATGGTGGGCGAGAAATACGTGCGCGCCGTCTATGACTTCGCCGGCTGCCTGCCGGTGATGGCGCTGCCGGTGATGGCGCCCGAGACCTTCGACGCCGACATCGCGGCCCTTGTCGGCCATGTGGACGGCTTCCTCTTCACCGGCAGCCCCTCCAACGTGCACCCGAGCCACTGGAACGGGCCGGAGGACGCGCCGGGCCCGTTTGATCCCTCCCGCGACCGGTTCGCGCTGGCGCTCATCCGGGCAGCGGTGGCGCAGGGCGTGCCCGCACTGTTCATCTGCCGCGGCTTCCAGGAGCTGAATGTCGCCCTCGGCGGCACGCTGCATGCCCGCCTCGCCGAGGTCCCCGGCCGCATGGACCACCACGCCCCCACGGAGGGGCCCATGGACCTGCAATACGGCCCCGTGCATGAGGTGAAGGTGATCTCCGGCTCGCCGCTCGCCGCCACCTTCGGCGCCACCAGCTTCGCAGTGAACTCCCTGCACTACCAGGGGCTCGACATGGTGGGCGCGGGCCTCTCGGTGGAGGCGCGCGCACCGGACGGCACCATCGAGGCGGTGTCGCTGCGCACGCACCCCTTCGCGGTGGGCGTGCAATGGCACCCCGAATACAAGCCCGGCCTGAACGCGCCCAGCGCCCGCCTGCTCGCCGCCTTCGGCGACGCCGTGCGCACCCGCCGCGCCGCGCGCTGAAGCTATGGCCGCTCGCACCGGCGCGCGGATATCATTCCAGTTCATTGACGCCCAGCATGTTCTTCACGCTAGCGGGGCCCCACTTCGGTTAAAAGCGCTCCGGCACAGCTTCCGGGCAGCGAGGCGCGCGGAGAACGCCTTGCCGCCCGCCATCCACGCCGGCTGAACCCGGCGTCCCAGGCCTGTGCCGGCCATCCCAACATTGATCCACCGCCTTGCGCGGGCGCGCCGGGCGGCGTTGGATATCCGGCCAGGAAGATGCGGGAGGTAGGAATGACGAGCCCGGTTCGCAGAAAGGGCCCACCGGCTTGGGCCGGCAACTGGTCGCGCATAGCGGTCGCGGCGGTGTTCGGCTGGTCCGCCGCGCTCGGCCCGGCCCTGGCGCAGACGGCGGCCGGCGAGCCCACCCAGCCGGGCGCGCCGGCGGCGGCCCAAACGCCCATTTCCCCGGCACCCATTTCCCCGACGCCCGCACCCGAGGCGGTGCCGCCTGCGCCCGCGGCGACGGCCATGCCCCCGGTTCCCACCCAGGTGCCGGCACCGGTGCCGGCCGCGGCGGACCAGGCCCCCGCCGCGGATCTCTACACCCTCGCCGAGCTGGAATACCTGCTGGCGCCCGTGGCGCTCTACCCGGACCCGTTGCTGGCCATCCTGCTGCCCGCAGCGGCCTTCCCCGACCAGATCGTGGAGGCCCACGGCTGGGTCGAGCGCAACCCGAACACCGCGCGCACCGGTTCCCTCTCCGCCCTCGACGACAAGCCCTGGGATGCCTCAGTGAAGGCGCTCACGCGCTTCCCCGACGTGCTCCGCCAGCTCTACCAGCACATGGAGTGGACCGAATCCCTCGGCTACGCCTTCATCCACCAGCCGCAGGACGTCTCCACCGTGGTGCAGATGCTGCGCGCCCAAGCGGAGAAGGTGGGGAACCTCGCCTCCACGCCGCAGCAGGTGGTGACCACCCGCGAGGACGCCGGGCAGCGCACCATCTACATCCAGCCCGCCAACCCGGAGCGCATCTACGTTCCCGTCTATAATCCGAGCAGCGCGTTCGACACCTTCGCCGTCGGGGCCCTGGGCTTCGGCGCGGGGGTGCTGGTGGGTTCGGCCTGGAACAACCGGTGGGGCTGGAACAACCGGGGCTGGAACACCATCTGGGCGCCGCCGCCGGCCTGGCACCGCCCGCCCCACTGGGGCTGGGGCCCGGGGCCTGGACCGCGCCCGCGCCCGCCGACCTGGGGGCCCGGCCCCTGGCAGCCGCGCCCGCCGCACGTGAACCGGCCGGGCCGCCCCAATCCGCCCGCCATGCGCCCGCCGACCCGGCCGGGCGGCGGCACCTGGACCGGAAACCGCCCCGGCACCCCGCCGGGCGGCGGCCGGCCGATCATCAATCGCCCGGAGATCAACATCAACCAGCCGGGCAACAGCGGCACGATCATCAACCGGCCGGGCACCCGCCCCGACATCAACCGGCCCAACTTCAACCGACCGGATGGCAATCGGCCGAACATCAACCGGCCCAATATCAACCGCCCGGAGAACAGGCCCGGCGCCAACAGGCCCAACGTCAATCGGCCCAACGTCAGTCGCCCGGAGAACAGGCCGAACGTCAACCGGCCGGTGAACCGCCCCAATGCCGGCCAGCACCGGCCGGTGAACCGGGCCCAGGTCCAGCAGCGGGCACAACAGCGGGCGGGCGCGCAGCACAATGTGCGGCAGCGCCAGCAGGCCCGCCCGCAGCAGCACCACGCCCGGCCTCGGGCAGGGGGCGGGCACGGCCGGCGCTGACCAAGGTCCGCAGCTGACCACGGTCGGCAAAGCGGGCCAGCACCGGCCGGTGAGTCGAACCCGGGTCCGGCAGCGCGCACGGCAGCGGCCGGGCGTGCAGCGGCGTGGCTGGCCACGGGCAGCGGGCGGGCACTCCGCCCCGGCCACGCCGGCGAGACAGGGCCCGCTACTCCCGCAAGGCCAGCGCGGCACCCGCGCTGGCCGCACATGAAGAAGCCACGAAGAACCGTTCCGCCAGCCGCATCCATCGCGCAAGGAAGCCGGACGCCCGGCTTCGCACGCGTCGGCAGCCGGACGCCGGCTGCCCGGAAGCAGAGGCCGCGCGGGCGCGCCGGCGTTTCGCAGCCGGAGCGGCGTTCAGGCTGCGACATCACGCAACTTGAGGCGAAACGGATATCCGCGCGCGGATCGCAAGCTCGTCATATCGATAATTCAGGACACGCGCGGCGCGCGCGGACACGATTCAGAACAGCCGCCCGCCGTTGGGCACCGGCCGGGTCGGGGAGACCAGCACCACCGCCCCCTCGGCATCCGGGAAGCCGAGGGTCAGCACCTCCGACATGAAAGGCCCGATCTGGCGCGGCGGGAAGTTCACCACCGCCGCCACCTGCCGGCCCACCAGATCCTCGGCTGCATAATGCACCGTGATCTGCGCCGAGGAGCGCTTCACGCCGATCTCCGGCCCGAAATCGATGCTGAGCTTGAACGCGGGCTTGCGCGCCTGCGGAAAGGCCTCGGCCGCCACGATGGTGCCGACCCGGATGTCCACCTTCAGGAAATCGTCAAAGGAAAGGGGTTCGCGCGCGCTCAAGGCCGCCTCCGTCGTCTGCTTCCGACGCCGCGTATAGCAATGTCCCGCGCACCCGGCTGCAGGTGGTGCACACATCCGCCGCTGGGGCAAGCGCGCGGCCTGCCATGCGCGGCGCGCCGCCCGCGCCCGCCGCCCACGCCCCTTGCCGGCCACCGCCGGGCCTGCGAAAAGGCGCGGTCATGATCGTTCTCGACGATATCTCCCTGCGCCTTGCCGGCCGCCTGCTCATCGACCATGCCTCCGTCGCCATTCCCGAGAACGCTCGGGTGGGCGTGGTGGGGCGCAACGGCTCGGGCAAGACCACCCTGTTCAAGGCGCTGGTGGGCGAGCTGGAGCTGGAGAGCGGCGCCATCCGCCTGCCCAACCGCACCCGCATCGGCCGCGTGGCGCAGGAAGCCCCTGCCGGCCCCGACAGCCTCATCGACCGCGTGCTCGCCGCCGACACCGAGCGCGCCGCGCTGCTCAGGGAGCGCGAGACCACCACCGACCCCATGCGCATGGGCGAGATCGAGCACCGCCTCATCGACATCGACGCCCATTCGGCGCCGGCGCGGGCCGCCACCATCCTCGCCGGCCTGGGCTTCGACGAGAGCGCGCAGGGCCGGCCCTGCTCGGAATTCTCCGGCGGCTGGCGCATGCGCGTGGCGCTCGCCGCCCTGCTGTTCACCGAGCCGGACCTGCTGCTGCTGGACGAGCCCACCAACTATCTCGACCTCGAAGGCACGCTCTGGCTCCAGGACTATCTCGCGCACTATCCGCGCACGGTCATCCTCATCAGCCACGACCGCGACCTGCTGGATTCGTCGGTGGACCACATTCTGCACCTCAGCGGGCAGAAGCTCGCCCTCTATAAGGGCGGCTTCACCTCCTTCGACCGCCAGCGGCGCGAGCGCCTGCTGCTGGACCAGAAGGCGCGCAAGAAGCAGGAGGCCCAGCGGGCGCACATGGAGGCGTTCGTGGCCCGCTTCCGCGCCAAGGCCACCAAGGCCAAGCAGGCGCAATCGCGCCTCAAGGCCCTCGCCCGCCTGGAGCCGCTGGCCGCCCAGGTGAGCGAGGAGGCGGCGGCCATCTCCATCCGCCATCCCGAGCGCCTGCTCTCCCCGCCCATCCTGGTGCTGGAGAAGGCGGCGGTGGGCTACGTGCCCGGCAAGCCCATCCTGCGCAATCTCGACCTGCGCATCGACGAGGACGACCGCATCGCCCTGCTGGGCCCCAACGGCAACGGCAAGTCCACCTTCGCCAAACTGCTGGCGGGGCGCCTTTCCACAGAAAGCGGGCGCATGGTGCGCGCCGACAAGCTGGAGGTGGCCTATCTCGCCCAGCACCAGCTCGACGAGCTGCGCCCGAACGAGAGCCCGGCCGAGCATGTGCGCCGGCTGATGCCCGATGCCCCCGAGGCGAAGGTGCGCACGCGGGCGGCGGAGATGGGCTTCTCCGGCGGCGCGGGGGATACCAAGGTCTCCGCCCTCTCCGGCGGCGAGAAGGCGCGCCTGCTGCTGGGCCTCGCCACCTTCAACGGACCGCACCTGCTCATTCTCGACGAGCCCACCAACCATCTGGACATCGAGGCGCGCGCCGCGCTCATCGAGGCGCTCAACGACTTTCCCGGCGCGGTCATCCTCATCTCCCACGACCGCTACCTGCTGGAAGCGTGCGCGGAGCGGCTGTGGCGGGTCTCCGGCGGCACCGTGAAGCCCTATGACGGCGATCTCGACCAGTATCGCCGCGAGGTGCTCTCCAAGGCCGACGGCGACCGCATGACCGCCGACGGCCGCAAGGACAAGGCGCAGGAGAAGGAAAAGAGCAGGGAAAAGGCCGAAGCCGCCCCCGAGCCGAAGCGCCGCATCGCCACCGGCCCGCTCAAGAAGCGCATCCGCGAGTTGGAAGCCCAGGTGGAGAAGCTGGAGAAGGAGATCGCCCGGCTCGACGCCCGGCTCGCCGATCCCGAGCTGCACGCCAAGGCGCCGCTGGATGCCGCCGGCTTCGCGAAGGCGCGCAACGCCGCTTCCGAGGCCCTCGCCACGGCCGAGGAGGAATGGCTGGCCGTAAGCGCCGAGCTGGAGGAAGCCGGCGGCTGAGGCTGCGTGCCGCCGCACCCCGCCGGCAGCGATCCCTCGTCCCGTCGTCCCCAGCCCTTCACCAGCATCTGGCGGGTTTGCTCAAACGCCGTGCGGGCTCGGACGAAGACCTGTGGGAAGGGTCCACCGGTCCTGGCGTCACTCCGCCGGGCTGCGCGCCAGCTCCAGCAGGGCGGCGGCGGCCCGCGAATGGTAGCGGTCCGCGTGGCGCAGGGCGTGGAAGCTGCGTGGCGGCAGGGTCAGCGGCAGGCGCACCAGCGTGCCGGCCGCCAGCTCCGCCCGCGCGACGAGATCGGAGATCACGGTGGCGCCGGCTCCCGCGATCACCGCGCTGAGCACCGCCTCGTTGGAGGGCAGCTCCAGCACCACCTTCAGGCGCTCCGGCGCGACGCCGGCCCGCGCCAGCGCGCTCTCGAACATCTGGCGGGTGCCCGAGCCCGCCTCGCGCAGCACGAACGGCAGCTCCGGCAGATCCTCGGGCGTGATGCGGGCCCGCCCCACCCAGGGGTGACCGGCTGGCACCACCAGCACCAGCCGGTCGCCGGGAAGGGTGCTGCGCGCGAGCATCACCTCATGGACCTCGCCCTCCACGAAGCCGAGGTCCACCTCTCCCTCCAGCACGGCGGCGGCGACCTGCGCCGTATTGCCCACCGAGAGGGAGATCTCGATCTCCGGATAGCGCGCATGGAAGCGGTAGAGCCGTGGCCCCAGCCAGTAATTGGCGATGGTCTGGCTGGCCTTGAGGGCAAGGCGGCCGCGCCTGAGGCCGGAGAGATCGGCAAGCACCGTCTCCGCCATCTCCACCCGCGCGAGAATGGCGCGGGCCTCCGGCAGGAAGCCCGCGCCCGCGTCCGTCAGCTCGATGCGCCGGCCCACCCGGTGGAATAGCGCCACCCCGCAGGAGGCCTCCAGCGCCGCCACCGAGGCGCTCACCGCCGATTGCGTCATGTGGAGGCGCTCGGCGGCGCGCGTCATGTGCAGGTGCTCGGCCACCATGGTGAACACCCGCAACTGTTCCAGCGTCATCGGTCCATCGCGTCAGTTCATGAAGACGGCGATCAGGATAAAGCTCAGCGCCGAGATGAAAAGCCAGGCGGCGGCGCCGAGCATGAGGGGGCGCAGGCCCTTCATCCGCAGCTTGCGGATGTCCGTCTCCAGGCCCATGGCGCCGAGCGCCACCGCCAGCAGGAAGGTGGTGAGGGTGACGAGCGGCGCCTTCACCTCCGCCGGCACCAGCCCGGCGCTGTTCACCATCACCATGGCGATGAAGCCGAACACGAACCACGGCACCGGCGGCCGGGCGTGATTGGCGTTCTGGTCGCCGCGCGCCTTCCACAGGGCGACCGCGCCCAGGCCCAGCACCAGCGGCGCCAGCAGCATCACCCGCGAGAGCTTCGCCACAGTGCCGAACTCGCCCGCCTGCTGCCCGCCCTGGAAGGCGGCGGCCACCACCTGCGCCACCTCGTGGATCGAAGCGCCGGTCCACAGGCCATAGGCGTGGGCATCGAAGCTGGTATAGGGCAGCAGCGCCGGCATCAGCAGCATCGACAGCGAGCCGAACACCGTGACGCATGCCACCGCATAGGCCACGTCCTCGTCCGAGCCGCGGGTCACCGTGTTGGTGGCGATCACCGCCGAGGCGCCGCATACCGAGGTGCCGGCCGCGATCAGCTCAGCCAGCTTGGCGTCCACCCCCATCAGCCGGCCGAGCCAGCGGGTGGTGAAGAAGGTAGCCGCCAGCGTCACCGCCACGATGGTGAAGCCCGCCACGCCCACCGTGCGCACCTGGGCGAAGGTGAGCTGGAGCCCCAGCAGCACCACCGCGAAGCGCAGCACCCGCCGCAGCGCGAACTTCACGCCCGCCGTGGCTGCGCGGGGCGTGCCCACGATATTGTGGTAGGCCATGCCGATCAGGATGGCGATGACGAGCGGGCTCACCAGCCCCAGGCCCGGCACCAGCCGCACCGCATAGGCGGCGGCGGCGATGGCGCAGGTCACCGCGAGGCCGGGAACGATGCCCCCCTTCAGGTGCCGCAGGGCTGGAACGCGCGCGCCCGCCGGAGCGTCCATGGGGGCGTCGGCGGTGGTGGGATGCTCGACCATGATGATGTCCTCGAAATGCAGGGCCACCATCGCGGAAGGCTTTTAATCAATCCAATTCGTTATATTTCTACATTCAATTATTTATTTCGATTGGTTGCAGCGCCAGGCGACGCCGAAGGCCGACGCGACGCCAGCCCCGCTCGACCCTGCCGGCATCGCCGCCCGCTTGCATCGCCCCACCTCAGCGCGAGGCTATGTTGGTGAATGCCGTATGTGGGCATTGCCTGTGGCGCGTGAATGCAATGCTTGCGAATATGACCACGTGCGTCGGATGCACCGGGTTCCCGCGAGACGCCAGTTGGCGCTCTGACCCTAAGACGGCGAAGGATGGCCGGCGGAGATGATAGGGATATAGCTCGCCCGGTGATGCTACCGGGGGAAGAAGCTCCTCCGGTAGCGGGGCTAACCTTAGATGGCTTATCGCGCACCAAAAGTCGGCAACAGGGTCACACTCTTACGAGCAGCAGCGCCAGTGGCCGCGAACATGTTCACGGCGACCGAAACGCGTCCGCAGGTAGGGGCTCACCCAATGGCAGCATCTCGCTGACATAGGCCACCTCCATTCTCGAACGTGCCCTGTTGCAGTCTCCGGCCGAACAATATAGGGTCCACGCAAGACGCAAACCTATTATCGAATGCCTTCGCTCTCGGGATTGGCACACAAGAGCCCCGAGAGATGCTGGCATGCTCCACGGCCTCGGGTGGCAGCCCGAGGCCGTTTGCGTTACCAGGCACCGCAACACCTAAACTCTAGGCGATTCAATCGGGCAACTCAAGCGCCGATGCTCTGCTTTGTGCGCATTGTTTCCTCATTTAGACTCCGTTAACCAATTCTGGAGTCCGCAGGCCACAAGGGGCGCCGAATTGGGTATGATACCGGCTCTGAACCAGACGAATTCGGCGGCTCTACCCATGCCCGACTATCAGGAAGTGCTCCGCGACCTCCGGGCTAAGAAGCGTGCCTTGCAGGAGCAGCTCGCAGAAATTGATAAGGCGATCAAGGCGCTTGAGAATGTCTCACCGTCGCTGAGTTTGCAGCGTTCGCTTTTTTTGGATGATCAGCTAACAGCTCCCGAGCATTCCGCACCTCAGCGAGTGCGCGGAGAACTCGCTCCGTATGAAGTGGCCAATCTGGCCCGAGAGGTGCTCATTGAATCAGGTCGGCCAATGAGGCGTGGTGAGTTGGTTCAAGCCTTAGAGTCGCGAGGGGTGCCGTTGGCTGGGAAGGACAAGAACAAAAATCTCGGCACCATCATGTGGCGACACGCCGATATGTTCGTGAGTATCGAGCGGCTTGGCTACTGGCCCAAGGATAGGTCGCTCCCCGGCGTGTACGAGCCCAATTCCAAGTGATGGACGTTTATCGCGAGCTTGGTTGGACAAGCTCCTCATAGGACCATAGCGCGCCTACGCTCTCTGTCAGTCCCCCGGTGCGCCGGCGAACTTCTGACAGCTGGCGCCCCGGCATTCCATCAGGCACGAGCGTGAGCGCGGAATTTCCTCCATTGGTAAAACTCAACACGAATATTGGTCGGGCTGCGCCCCTCGGCATGCGCACCGCCGGTAACCTCGGCGGGAGTGGGCGCTCGACCGAGGTCAGCTATGGTCGTGTCGCACATCTGCCATGCGGTGCCGCAAAGCCCACCGGACGAGGGCTCCTTCAGCCCGCTCTGGTCGCGGCGGACGAGCCCGGTGGCGGCCTTCAACTGCGCCTCGCGAGCCGGGTAAAGAAAAGGGGCGCCCAAAGGCGCCCCGTTCGATGACCACAAGTGTGCGACCGTCAGGCTTCCTCGCCCTCCACCGTCGTCGTGACGCCATCGGCGAGCGTTCTCGTTTGGGGCTAGGCATGTGCCGACCTAGGACGCCTGCCACAGGTCGCCACTGCGGGCATAGCATGACCCTGCCACGCGGCTGGTCCAGCAGCTCAGCCCGGCGCCCTGGTACGGCGGCGAAAATGTGGCGAATACGTCAGCTCAACTGACATAGATTCTACCCACAAAACCGAAAGCCAAACCGGCGACTATTCGGGGGTGCCTTGAAAAAGCGGGGACAAGAACCCTTATATTTCAAAGGG